>JANRJG010000014.1 GCA_033875315.1 Candidatus Methylacidiphilales bacterium | reverse complement strand
AACGCAAGCTATCCAGCAGGGCTCCAGGCCGGTCACTGGCCACCCAATGCAAACAGGCGTTGCTCCTTGGAATGACCTATAACCTTTACCGCCTTTGGCGTCCCCATCTCTCACATCCTCACCGAGGATGTCAACAGAGCTAGATGACTTCTAGTGGCAATCTTCCCGCGGGTTGCCGGAATTGACCAGGGCGCCGCCGGGGGCTTCGGGGTCGAAGGGTGTGTCGTTCCCCAGCCAGGTGTCACAGATCCCGAAAAATTCCGCCTCGGTCACGGCGCGGCGGATCTCATACAGGAATCGGTTCCCGGGATCGGTGTGTTGGGCGATGAAGTGCATGTATTTCTTCATCTTGGCCACATGCAGCTTTTCCGGAAAGTCCGGGGGGAGGGTTTCGCGGTAGAGCACTTCGATGTATTCCCGCAGGTCGCGCAGAGTCGGGCGGGTGGTCAGTTCCCCGGCCGGGGAAAAGATCTCGCGCGCCTGGTTCCAGATCCAGGGGTTGCGGATGCAGCCCCTTCCCACCATGAGCCCGCGCGCCCCGGTCGAACGGGCCACGTCGCGGGCGTTGCGGGCGCTGAGGATGTTCCCGTTGGCGAAGACCGGGCAGGGCAGGCGCTGCACGGCCTGGGCGATGCGGTCGTAGTGGACATGGCTGCGATACATCTCCTTGACCGTGCGGCCGTGGATGGTGACGGCGTCGACGGCGTGCTTGGCGTAGACTTCGAGCAGGGCGTCGAATTCGGATTCGTCGTGGAAGCCGATGCGCGACTTGATGGTGAAGGGGATGGTGATGGCTTCGCGGAGGGCGCCGAGGACTTGGTCGATGTGGGGCAGGTCGCGGAGCATGCCGCCACCGGAGGACTTCTTGCAAACGATGGGGGCGGGGCAGCCGAGGTTGAGGTCGATGGCGGCGATGGGCAATTGCTGGAGTTCCCGGGCGGTGCGGACGAGGGCGGGGATGTCCTGGCCGATCATCTGGGCGATGACCGGACGGCCGGCGGGATTGGCGTGGATGCAGTCGACGATGGGCGGTTCGAGGCGTGAGGTGGAGTGGACGCGGAAGTATTCGGTGAAGTAGATGTCGGGTCCGCCATAGCGGTGCATGACCCGCCAGAAGGGCAGATCGGTCACGTCCTGCATGGGCGCCAAAACCAGAACCGGGCGGTCCGGAGGAAAAAGTGGAAGCAGTCGCGCGCTCATACGCTCATACAGTCCGGGTGGCCCGTGGATCACCATGCCAGGCCCGGACGATTTCCATGGGCAGGCCGATGACGTTGCTCAGGGAACCTTCCACGCGTTCGATGAGGTCGAAGCCGTGTTCCTGGACGGCATAGGCCCCGGCCTTGTCGAGGACATGGACCTTGTCCAGATAGGACGCGATAAGGGTTTCGTCCAGCGGACGGAAGGTGACGCGGGTGCGGGCGACGTGCTCGCGGAGTCGTTTCTCCCGCACGTCCAGCCAGGCCACGCCGGTCAGGACCTCGTGGGTGCGCGACCCGAGCAGGGCGAGCATGGCGGCGGCCTCGGTCCGGTCGGCCGGTTTGCCGAGGATGCGGCTCTCACAAACGACGAGCGTGTCGGCGGCGAGAATGACCGAATCGGGGCCGTGGAGTTTGAGTTGGTGGACGGCCTCGGCCTTGCGACGGGCGTTGAGGCGGACCAAGTCGTGGGGGGTGAGCTCCGGGTGGGAACGGGCGTCCCACTCGTCGACATCCGGGACGATGACGCGGAAGTGGATGCCGGCTTCCTCCAGGAGGTCCTGGCGGCGGGGAGAGGAGGAGGCGAGGACCAGGTCCATAGTCGGAAGATGCCCTTCAAGCCCTTGAATGAGAAGCAGAAAGCTTTTTCCTCTTCTCAAATGATAATGATTGTCCGACAACCAACGGATGCTATCAAACTTATGTGATGCGGTTTCGTGCCCATTTCCTGATTGTTTTTCTTGCCCTGTGCGTTCCCATTTTGCAGGGAGGGGTGCTCCGTGACCAAGTGGTATTCAAGGAAGGAGTGACCCTTCCCTCCTTCGCCAAGGCCACGCGAATCGAGTGTGAAATTCTTTCCGAGAGCGAAGACAAGGTGAGGATCAATCTTTCTCCGCTCAAGGGTATTTCCGACATCCGGGAAATCGCGAGGGGGGATATCCAGGAAATCATCCGTGGTGACCGTTCCGATTTGGAATGGGAAACCTTGAAAGCGAAGTGGGTTCTACCCAACCGATCCCAGCCGGTCGAATATTACAACAAGGCCGTAGAGGGAGAATTGTCCGCCTTTCTGGCCCGTCACCAGGGAAAACCCGTGGCCGAGGAAGCGGGAAAGCTGGCGCGAGCCTTCTCTCTTGAGGGGAAAATGGTGGCGGCGGGCTGGAGCCGCTTGGGCAGCCGATGGTTCAGTCCCACAGAGTCCGAATCCATGCGCGCGGTGGAGGAATTGGAGGCTTTGCTGGAAAAACTGGACACCATCCAGCGGGATGTTCTGGAAGACCGTTTCCAAAGCCTCATTGGTTTGGACGAGGAAATCCTCCGCTTCAAACAATCGGTTTATTATCCAGACCTGGTCGACGGACTTAAAATCATCGTTGCCCCGGCCCGGGACTCTTGCCCGGCGTCCCTGCGCTCGATCGCAGCGCTACCGGTATCCAACATGAGGACCCAGATCGGCATTTTTGTCGAAGCACGAAAAGTATTGGAGCCGATGCACCAAAACGAGGATTTTGAGCACCGGACCTGGATGGAACAGATGACAAAGCTGAACAACGCGGCAGCGGTCATTCCCGATCTTTCAGAATTCCACCAATTCATGCTCAAGGACAAGAATGCCATCCTCGGCGGATTGGTGATGCTGGCCTATCGCAAAGTCCGGGAACGCGAGTCTTCCTTTGAATCGGCAGCCACTGTCTTGGATTCCATGTGCTCCCGTCTCAACCTGCCAGTGGAGCAAAAGAACGACTACAGACTGAAGATCGACGAGTTACGCAGATTCAAGGCCCAACTGGAAAAGTTGCTGGATATCCAGGACTACCCCGGCATCGCTGAACTGGTCCCCCCCGTGCCGGAGATTCCCATGGTGCGAAAGGCCCGGGCCGCCTTGCGGGAGGAGGCGGAACGACGAATGGCGCAATCGCGCCCCCTGATCGAGAACATCCGCAAAGCGGTGAAGGATGGGCGCTACGAGGAGGCGGTTGAACCGGCCCGCACCCGGGCAGGCATCTGGCCCAACGATCCCGAGGCGGAGGTGCTGAAAACAGAATTGCTGGCCACTTTCCAGAAACTCATCAACGGCAAGAAAAAAGAGGACGGCGCGAGATTGTTCCAAGTCCTGAAAGCAGGCTGGGGTGGGGACGGGCAGGTGGTGGATGCGGAAAAGAATGTGGAATACGGCCGGTCTGTTTCGATGCTGGACAACATGTCCGGAGCCATGCTTTTGGCCATCGGTTTTAGCGCCTTGCTGGCGATCGTGATTCTAAGGGCGGCGGTGAAGTATTTTGCCGCGGGAGAATGATTCAGAACTTTTCTTTGGGGTCTGCCGTTCGTTCTCGTGCTCTCTGGGTATGAGAAAAGTTTGCACGAGATCGATTGAGATAAACGAAATCAGAGCGAGCCAATCAAATGAAGCGCGCCCTAGTCGTCCGCCCGAGCGCTCAATCCCCCATCAGCACGCGCCCGTCGGCATCCAAGCCCCGACAATAACCCGAAATGGTGGTACTTTCCCCGACTTTGTAGTTGCCCACCGCCTTGGGGTTGCCGCTGGTATCACGCGCCCGGATTTTGTCGTTTAAGTAACGGATGGTCACCAATACCTTGTCGTCTAACATGATATTAAAGATGCCTTTGGAGGGCTCGGTGATGCGCGTGATGAAGCCGGAAACCTGGAAGTAGCGCCCGCTGTGCACGTCAGGCTCGAACTCGGCGACCAAATCTGCAGCTTGGTAAAAGGGCTTGGGCTTTTTGGGGGCGGCGACGGGTGATACCGGGGGCGGGGAACTGATCTCTTTTGCCGGGGCCGACTGGGCGGCAGCCAGTGCGGTAGCCTGCTTGGCTTCATGGGCATTTTGACCCACGGATTGGACTTTCTGAAGCCATGATTGTGTACGAAAGCGAAGTGATTCGATGAAGGCCGTGGACTGGGCTTGTTCTTCCTTAGGTGCCTGAGTCAGGCCTGCTGCAGCCAGAGCCTCAGGAGTAGCTTCCACTTCGGCGACCCCACCATCGTGGACAAAAACCAGCCATTTGCCACGTGTAGTGACGAATTCCGGATGATTCAAAGAGCCCAAGGACGCCTCTCCTGCCCGGACAAAGCCGGATAGCATTAACAGAACGACAAGCACCACAGGCAATGTGCGCATGGGCGTTTTATAATCGACCCCTTTCCGTTTGGCAACCGCATCCCTAGATCCCCATATGAAAACGAAAAACCCCCTCGCCAGATGGGGAGGGGGTTTTGGGGGCTTAGGGCCGGGATCAAGCCTGGACGGATTCGCCGACGGCGTAGCGGACGAAGCGGCGGACGACGATGTTCTCGCCGAGTTCGCCGATCTTTTCGTTGACGACGTCGCGGATGGTCTTGTTGCTGTCCTTGATGAAGGGCTGCTCCATCAGGCAGACGGTGCTGTAATACTTGTCGACCTTGCCCTGGACGATCTTCTCGATGACGGCGGCGGGCTTGTCCTTGATCTGGGCGGCGGCGACTTCTTTTTCCGCGTCGATGAGTTTCTGCGGGACTTCCTCGCGGGTGACGCAGACCGGGTTGGCGGCGGCGATCTGGAGGGTGATGTCCTTGACGAACTCGCGGAAGTTGTCGTTCTTGGCCACGAAGTCGGTCTCGCAGTTGATTTCGATCAAGACGCCGACCTTGCCGCCGAGGTGGATGTAGGAGGCGATGACGCCTTCCTTGGCATCGCGGCTGGCTTTTTTGGCGGCGGAGAGGCCGAGCTTCTTGCGGAGGATCTTTTCGGCTTCCTCCATGTTGCCCTTGGCTTCTTCGAGGGCGCGCTTGCAGTCCATCATGCCCGCGTTGGTGCGGTCACGGAGGTCCTTGACGATCTTGGGGTCGATGGCGACGGCTTCAGACATGGTAATGGTTCCTGGTGGAGATGGGTGGGGGTTAGGCTTGGGCTTGAGCTCAGGCGGAAACGGCCTGGAGGCTGTCGGAGGCGGTGGAACGGGCCTCGTCCTTGCCGCCGCGCTTCTTGCCGCCGGCGTTGAATCCCTCGATGACCGAGTCGGCCAGCGAATTGAGGACGATGCGGATGGAGCGGATGGCATCGTCGTTGGCGGCGATGGGGTAGTTGACGCTCTCGGGGTCGGCGTTGGTGTCGGTGATGGCGACGACGGGGATTTTCAAGCGGTGGGCTTCCTTGAGGGCGATTTCCTCGCGGGTGATGTCGACGATGACCATGGCGTCGGGGAAGCGTTCCATGTCGCGGATGCCGTCGAGGTTCTTGTGGATCTTGGCGCCTTCGCGGCGGAGGGCGGAAACTTCCTGCTTGGGCATCTCCTTGAACTTGCCGTTGGTTTCCATCTCGTCGATCTGGCGCATGCGGGCGACGCTTTTGCGGATGGTGTTCAAATTGGTCATGGTGCCGCCGAGCCAGCGTTCGCAGACGTAGTAGGCACCGCAGCGGGTGGCGGATTCGCGGACGGCTTCCTGGGAGGCTTTTTTGCAGCCGACGAAGAGGATCTTGCCACCGCGGGCGGCGACGTCCTTGAGGAACTTGCCGGCGGCGTCGATCTGGTCGGAGGTTTTGGAGAGGTTGATGATGTGGATCCCGTTGCGCGCTTCATAAATGAAGGGCTTCATCTTGGGGTTCCATTTGTCGGTGCGGTGTCCGAAGTGGACGCCAGCTTCCAACAGTTCTTTCGGGTCGATCTTGGCCATTTCAGTATTTTCGGTTTATGATCCATCATCCGCCGGGGCGGTTCGGGACTTCCCTTTCTAGGGAATGGGGTTGGGTGTTGGGATGGCCGCAGAACGGCCGTTTCCATCACAGTAAGCGGAAAAAGTTACCGGAGGGCCGAACCCGGACAAGCTTTTTCTCAGCCCGCTTGGGATTCTTTAAAGGGCTCAACGCCGTTCGAAGTTGATAAAAACCGACTTAATCCCGTCCAGAGCACTGTACAACGATGGATTCCACGGTTTGTACATAAAAACCCATTGACGGGTTCCCGGGGTGGGCTAGGGTAGGCGGATGCGTGCGAGGGCATTGTTGATGGGCCTTGTGCTCGCCGTCTCCACAGTCTGGGGTGCGGAAGGAACGGTTGCCCCCCGGACGATCAAGCTGGAGGACGTCAAACTCAGCTCAAGCTATCCCCTCAAGCGGGGCATCGTCACGACCACTTTCTGGATCGGCCAGGGCTCGACCGGTTACAACAGCACGACCAATTACAAGAGCGCCTGGGACGGTTCGTGGACGCGCAATTTTGGCGGCACGGATTGCCCAGATAAGCGGGTGGGCGTGGCCATCCCCGGCGCGGTGACCCTGCCCAAACGCTTCGCCCCGACGCTCAATCCCTATTACGTGGCCCTGCCTTTCAATGACATCAAGTATCCCAAACTGGCCCGTCAGTATGTTCCCTGGTGGGATGCCGATTTCCACCGCAAAAACCCGTTTGTCTCCCAGTGCAAAGGCCGGTGGATCATGATCGAGTTCAAGGGCCGGGTGTGCTTCGCCCAATGGGAGGACGTGGGCCCGTTGCGCTACGACAGTGTCGGTTATGTTTTCGGCAACGACCGGCCCACCCGCGAACACAGCCAGGCGGGGCTGGACGTCTCGCCCGCGGTGCAGGATTACCTGGGTCTCGATGGCATGGATACAACCAACTGGCGCTTCGTCGAGGACGATGAGGTGCCCTACGGTCCGTGGATCGAATACGCCGAACAGGCCATCGTTTTCTCGGTCATCAAGGCCGAATACAAAAAGAAGTTGAATTGATCCGCGCGTGGGTCATTTGCGCTGTTTTCGGTCGTTCCCGTTCCAAGAGTTGACCGACCCAAGGCGGGCCCGGATGGTCTCCGCGATGGCCTCGACCGAATAGAGCGAGCGGATGGAAGCTTGGCCGCGTTCGGCCCGGAGGGCGGCTTCCGCGGGTTCTTCCCAAAGCTGCCGCATCAAACGGGCGGCATGGTTGATGTCGGGTTCGGCCCACCATTGGCCGGGTTCGTAAACGCCGGCGAATTCCGGCTGGTAACGGTGGTCTACCGCAGTGATACGTCGCAGGTGGTAGTCGACGGCGTAGCTGTTGCCCGGGGTCATGAAATCGGTGTTTCCTGAAAACCCGGTGGCGATGACCGGCTTG
Organism: Candidatus Methylacidiphilales bacterium; assembly: GCA_033875315.1. Lineage (NCBI taxonomy): Bacteria > Pseudomonadati > Verrucomicrobiota > Methylacidiphilae > Methylacidiphilales > Methylacidiphilales bacterium. The sequence goes on along the minus strand of JANRJG010000014.1, from coordinate 175,463 downwards.
CAGAGGGCCATGGCCTCTGCCATCCCCAGCCCGAATCCCTCGGCCCGGTGCAGTGATACAAAAACATCACAAGAAGCGATGAAGTCGAGGAGCTTTGGGTGTTCCCAGGAGGCATCGACCATGATCCCCCCCACAGCGCGGAGGGCGGCATTCAAATCGTGGGCCAATTGCTGGTGGAGGGCGACCGTGTGGAGGTGGTGGGTTTTCAACACCAAGAGCGGGGGATCGGCCACTCCGGCAAATGCCTTCCGGAAGGCCTCGATGATGGCGAAGGGGTTTTTCCTTCCGATGTTGGAATTGGGTTCGAAGATGAACAGAAAGAGGGTGCGGTCTTCGGGCAGGCCAAAGTCCGCGCGACGCGGGGTGCCATGAATCCGTGGTATGGGGGGAGGGATGCGGACCACGGGCACGGGAGAAATGGCGGCGGCGTGGTCCTGCACATAACGGGAGGACACCCACAGTTCGTCCAGGTGGGGGAGGCATTTTTTCCAAACCTCTGGAAATAGCGGGAGTTCCCAATACCAATACCCGATCACCCGCTTGGAATCGCGCAACGCCGGGGCGGCATGGCGGATCCACTCGTACATGTAATCACCGTTGAGATGAATGAGGGTGATGTCACAGGCTTCAGGTTGGACATCCGGCTCCAGATGATCGCCGGTCCTGCGGTCGGAAGTCAGGTTCACCTGGGTATGGGCCAAAGGATAACCGGCCTGGCGGAGGGCCCGGGTCAGCAAGCGGAAAGCAACCCCCAGCCCGATGGCGATGGAGTAATCTCCAATCAGATGAATACCCCGTTTCGGGTCGGGCGGCCCGGAAGTGCGTCGTGAAGAAGAGAGGAGACGGGGTAGTGTCCACATGCCAGTGACGGTAGGGACTTCAGCCCGCCCTTGAACAGTCTCCACTTGCGCCCACCGGAGCTTGTGACACATTGGCTCCGTGCAACGAATCCCGATGGTGCTGGCCCTCCTCATGGGTCTGGCCACAACCCTTATGACCACGAACGCCAGCGAACTCACCACCATCAAAATCAACGGGCTCGATGGGCAACCCTTCGACATGACCCGCCTCCAGGGCAAGACCGTTCTCTTTGTCAACGTGGCCTCGCGCTGTGGCTTCACGAAACAATACGACGGGCTGGAAAAACTCTACACGACCTGGAAGGACCGTGGCTTCGTCGTGGTGGGGGTGCCGTCGAACGATTTTGGCGGCCAGGAACCCGGGACGGCGGAGGAGATTGCCGCTTTCTGCCGCAGCACCTACGCGGTGGATTTTCCCATGACGGAGAAAGTGGCGGTCAAGGGGGAGGCCCGGCACCCCCTCTACGCCTGGTTGACCCGTGGACGCGGGGAGCCGAAGTGGAATTTTCACAAGTATCTGGTCGATAAAAACGGCCGGGTGGTCGGCGAGTTCCCGAGCAAGACGGCTCCCGACAGTCCCGAATTGGCCGCCGCCCTGGAAGCGGCACTCAGCGCACCCTGATCGTTGCCCCGCCAGCTGTGGTGAGTGGGTGAGCGGGTGATTCCGGCGACCGAACCGGAGGCTTTGAGCTTGTCCGGAACCATGCAGTTGATATCGCGCAGAGACGCCGAGACGCAGAGACGCCGAGGAAAAGTGAAACGGATTGGGGGCGAAAAGGGATGTGCCGAACGTCGATAAAAAAGAGCCCCTAAATTCTATCTTCCTCTGTGTCCTCTGTGCTCTCTGTGGTGCAACTGCATTTTTCCGGCTTAAGCCTTGACCCGGAGGCGTTTCTTCGGAAAATCCGGATCCCTATGGTGCAATTTGAGGATATTCGCAGGGGCTTTGCCCAGATTTTGAGCGACCGGAACGCGGTGTGGAAAGTTCTCCTGGGCGGATTCCTGCTCATCAACCCGTTCCTTCTGGCCACCGCCCCCGCCTTCTTTTCCGGCACGGAAAATCCTTACGTTCCGGCCATATTTTACACCGCGCTCGGCTTCAACGTCATCAGCTTCTGGTTCCCACTGGGGTTCACTTATGAAGTCTTGCGCCGGGCCCGCTTCGCCACCGCCCCGCAACTTCCGGATTGGTCCTTCGCCGTGCTCGGGCGCTTCGCCTACGAAGGTTCGGTGAAACTGCTCATTGCCGTCTTCACCCTCATCCTCCCAGTGGGCATCTGGATAGCGCTTTGCCATCTGGTTTTCATCTCCATTCTCGGTCTGCCCGTCTCGATGCTTTCGCTTTTTGTCCCGCCGGCCATGCTCTTCGTCATCCCATTCTGCGGCGTCGGTTGCTGCCGCTGGCTGGACGGCGCCTCCCCTTTGGATTGCGCCCTGAACTACGGGGAAAACTTCCGCCTGTTCCGCAAAGCTTGGAAGTCCTATCTCATAGCCTCCATTTTCCTGACCGGCCTGAACAGCATCACCACCGCGTTTTTCTACACCATCCCGTTCGCGGCCGTCTTCGGACTCTGCCTGGTCGACACCTGGTTCGGGCCGATTTACGCCGCGACGCGCGAGGATGAGTCCCTGGATCCCGCACGTTTGCGGAAATGAGGGCGCAATTTTTGCGCTTCTTTTGGCCGAGATCGCGCTAGGTTGACCGGATGTCCGCCCGCCGCTGGAAATTCCCCCGCCCGCCCCTGTGGCTCAATGCCCTGGTCATCCTCGCCCTGGCCGGTGTGGCCCTTTTCCTGGCCAAGTTTGGCGCGTGGGCCATGGCCTTTGATCTGCGGAAAGTCTCCCACATGCCCGCCACCTCGGTCATCTACGACCGCAATGGCTATGTCATCCAGCGTCTCTTCGATGAAAACCGCGTCCTGGTCGACAAGGAGGACATTCCGCTGGTGCTAAAACAGGCGGTCATCGCCAAGGAGGACAAGCGCTTCTACTGGCATTTCGGCTTTGATCCCGTGGCCATTGTGCGCTCGGGTTTCGTCAATGCCTCCGGCCGCAGGATCACCACCGGGGCCAGCACCATCACCCAGCAACTGGCGCGCAATTCGGCCGGCATGTTCGACCGCACCTTCGACCGCAAGATCAAGGAGGTCTTCCTGGCCATGCGCATCGAGGTGGTCTTCTCCAAGGACGAAATCCTCACCTTCTACCTCAACCGCATCTTCCTCGGCGGGAACCTCTATGGGGTAGGGGCGGCCAGTGAGGCCTACTTCGGCAAGAAACCGAAGGACCTGACCCTTTCCGAGAGCGCGCTCATCGCCGGCATCATCGCCGGGCCCAACAGTTTTTCGCCGTGGAAAAACGCCCGCAAGGCACGCGAAGTCCGCGCCGTCACCCTCGACAACATGGCCGAGGCGGGATTCATCTCCCGTGCGGTGGCGGAAAAAACCAAGAAAGAACCGCTCAGCCTCCGCCCGCGCGCCGACCTTCCCGGTTCCTACGTCACCTCCGCGGTGCGTGACAGCCTGCCCCGGTTCATATCCGACGAATTGCTTTTCCGGGGCGGCCTGCAAATCCACACCACCATCGACCTCGGATTCCAGCGCAATGCGGAGCAGCAGATCGAAACGTCCCTGACCAAGATCGAAAAATCCTCCGGCTACCCCCACAAGACCCGCGCGGCCTGGTTGGCCTCGGAGCCGGACGACACCGAGGTGCCGCCCTACCTCCAGGCTTCCTTTGTCGCCCTGAACAACCGCGATGGCAGCATCCTGGCGGTGGTGGGGGGACGGGACTTCGATGAAAGTTCCTACAACCGGGTGCTGAACGGACGGCGCCAGATCGGTTCGACCATCAAGCCCTTCATCTACGCCCACGCTTTCAACACGCTCAACTTCACCGGCTGCACCGAGGTGGATTCGGGCGAATTCGACCTGACCCAGGCCATCGGCCCGGAGATCATCGAGGGAAACAGCCCGAAGTGGATCACGGTCCGGCAGGCCCTGGCCCAGAGCAACAACTACGCCGTCATGCGCACCGGCCTGGCCACCGGGGTGGAGGGCTTTTCCTATTTTTTCCAGCAGTGCACCGGTGTCCAGCCGCAGCCCTTTGCCTCCTCCTTCCTGGGCACGCCCGAGCTCACCACCCTGGATCTGGCCAAGGGCTACAGCGCCTTTGCCAATTACGGGGTCATCATCGAACCCTTCCTGGTGGAATCCATCAGCACGCATGAGGGACAGTTGATCTACCGGCACATCGATGCCCGCAAGCGTGTCCTGTCGCCCCAGGTGGCCTTCCAGATCCATGACCTCCTGGCCGGGGTGGTCGACGGGGGCACTGCCTCGGCCCTGCGTTCGACTTACGGACTCAAAGGACCGCTGGCGGGAAAAACCGGCACCACCAACGACTACAAGGACAGTTGGTTCTGCGGCTACACGACCGAGTTCACCGCCGCCCTCTGGATCGGCTACGACAACCCGAGCACCATCATGCCCGGCGGATATTCCAGCCGCATCGCCGTGCCCACCTGGGCCGCCATCATCAAACCCGCGCTGGAAACCTATCCTTCCGGTGATTTCCCGCCTCCCCCGGGCGTGCAACTGGCACAGATGCGGCGACAGGAAACGGTGTTCTTCTTCTTCAAGAAAGAATCCCTCTCCACCCGCGCCGAATGGGTGCGGGACGACCAGCGGGGCACGGCCCTGGCCCGCCTCGACCGCAAGGCCATGGAAAACATCCAGATCCCGCCCACCCACCCGACGCTCTGGGACCGGGCCGTGGGCATGATCTGGAAACCCGATGAGAAAGACCAGTTCGCCAACCAGACCCCCGCGGGCAACGCCACCGTTCCCCGGGCCGTGATCCAAGACAACACGGAAACCGTGGCGCCCAAGGCGGTCCCGGTCGGAGAGTAGCCAGGCGGATCCGGTTGTTGATGATCCCCTTGCCCCAACTTCTGGCCCGGATGCTGCCCGACCCCGAAGCCGCTCACCGGCCGGAACCCTGGACCCGGAGCGACTGGCGACTGGTCCTTTTCCTTGGCCCGGGCTTCACGCTGCTCTACCTGTTGACGGCCAGTTGTGCGCCCGACGACTGGGATTCGATCCAATTTCTCCGGGGATTGGACCACTTCAACATCAAGCTCCACCAACCCCATCCTCCCGGATACCCCCTTTACCTTGGTGCCGCCTGGTTGGTGCGTGCTCTGACCGGAGTGGGCGGCCACACGGCCTTCACCACCATCAGTGCGTTGGGTGGCGCCGTTGCGGTGCTGGCCTCCTTCGTGCTGGCCCGCACCGGTCTCTCGCGGTTCTGGGCTTTGTGCGGAAGTCTGGCCGTGGGATTTTCTCCCATGCTTTGGATGAATGCCATCAAGGCCATGACCGACGCGCCCGCTTCCGGCTTTCTTCTGGCCACCGCCGCCGTGGGCACGGCCGCCTGGTTCCATCCCTCCAGACGTTACCGGCTCCTATTGTTGGCCTCGGCCTGCGCTGTGGTCGCATCGGGTCTGCGACCTCAGAACAGCTTCGCCGCCCTTCTGATACTCGGTGTGTCGCTTGGTGTCTGCCGGATCGGTTGGCGTCCGAGCGCGATCGTCCTCGTTTGTTGGATGGGAGGCTGCCTGCTTTGGCTTCTGCCAACGATGGCCCTCCAAGCGGCGGCAGAAAACGGGGATTTCTGGACATCCTATTGGGCTGGAAACAACAGGCAGTTCCGCTGGCGCTTTGACCAGCCCTTGATCTATGCCGGGGCCGACCTGGCCGGAGACCCCCTGCTGATCAAGCGCCTCGGCATTCACCTCGCCAGTGGTCTCTTTCTCGGGCTGGGAAACGGGACCGATCCCTCGGTGCTGCTGACCACCCCGTTGGTGCTGGTCGGGCTGGCGGGTTTTATGCGCAGAGTGGGTGAACGGAGCGCGCAAGGACTGGTGAGACAGGTGGTTGTTCAGTTGTCGTGGATGGCGCCTTACGCGTTCATGATGTTCGTTTTTCTGCCCGGTTCCAGCCGATATTATATCCCTGTGCTGGCGCCATTGGTGCTGGCGGCCACGGCGGGTTGGTCGGCCTGGGGCCGGTGCAGCCGGATCGGCGTGCTCGGTGCGATCGCGTTGCCGGTGACTTTTCTCTGTGTGTCCCTGCCGCTGGCCTGGCAGAACCATACCGAACCCTGTCCTCCGTTCCGTGCCGTCACCTGGTTGGAGGAACAGGTGCCGCCCGGGGAGCGGGCTTCGACCCTGGTCGTGTTGAATGAGTCCCTGAGACATTTCCAACAAGCGGCACCGGGTTTCCGGGTCGTGGAATTGGATAAACTGCGGAAACCGGGGGCCTGGGAGTCCGCTCTGGCCGGGATGACCCGGGTCTATACGGAAAGCAACCGCCTGCCGGTCGTGGTCCAACGGAATGATCTGGGGTTGCGCGAAGCCGCGCTTTTCCAACGCCCCCCGGCGATTCATTTCAAACACTGGCGGGTCAGGCTTTACCGGGTCGAAGGCTGGCAGGCCCCGGTTCCCTGATGGCCGCGCCTCTTCAGTCCGCCGTTCCCGCTTTTTCCTCCTGGTAGCGTTCCACGGCGGCGTCAACCGCCCCCGGGAGGATTTCCAGCAGCTTACGGTCCATGAATTTGAAGTCGTCGCAGATGTCCAGGATCTCCATGGGGGGGAATGGCTCGAACTGCGGGAACATGACTTTCAGGCGGACGGCGTTTTTGCGTTCCATGGGCAGGATGAGATCCGCCCAGGCCACATCGCCTGCATTCACGCGACGGGGGCTGGTTTCGCCCAGACCGGCGGCCCGGACCTGGAATCGCCGGTCGTTTTTATACAGGCGTTCGGCGGTGGGACTGCGGCGCTTGTTGCGACCGCAGATGAAGAGCAATTTCAGGGGTGCAGACATGGGGTGGGCCCGCGCTCAGGAGGCGGCCAGATTGCGGACGGGAAGCCAGGTCTGGTCGATGTTCTTGATCTGCATGACCAGATCCTGTAACGGCCAAACCGTGACCTTGGCGGATGCCACGTCCATTTTGACGACGTGGCCGCCTTGGCGGAGTTCCGGGCTGGAACCATGGAGGTGGAGGGGGAGTCCTTCCACCGAAATCATGCGTTGGAGGGTGGGATTGGCCGCATAGATGCCGGCGACCTCCCATGATCCCGACGGGTAATCGGCCAGTTTCAGGTTGTTTTTGGCGTTGTAGCCGTGGGAAAGATCCAGTCCCTCCAGCGGCAGGTAAAAAGCCGCCGCTGCGGTGACCGCGCGGGCCTGTGCTTGGATGCGCACGGCCGCCAGGCCGATGTTTTCCTGGGCCATGCGGTCCTGAATCCAGGCATGGAGAGAGGCCGTGGCCGGACATTCCCATACCCGCGCGCTGGCGGGCTGGCAGACGCCCAAGGCCAGAAAGGGCAGGGGCGGCGATGCGCCGTCGTCGCCCATCGAAGGCGTGACCAGGGCCGTGCCGCCGGACCGGGGACGTTCCTGGAGCAAATCGATGACTTCCATCGGCCGCTCCCCTTCCGGGTCGGCCCAGAGAAGCTGCGGAGCGGAAACCGTTCCCAGGACAATGGTTTCCCCGTTGCGACGAAACCAATTGGTGGTGCCAATTCCCACGATGGGGCATTCGGGCGGGAAAGAAGAAATCTCCCCGGCCACTGTTTCCCAAGTCACGGTGTGGAAGAAATCCCCCTTGAGCATGCGCTCGACGGTGTTGTAGCAGAGCAGGACGGAGCGGTCGGCGGAGAGGTGCATCGGAGAATCAAGCGCGGGAATGCCTGCGGGGCAAGGCATTCCTGACGGTCATCAGAAGGACGGGGCGTTGGCCAGGGGCTGGGTGGTGGCCCCGCTGCCGGTGAAGAGCCCGGTCGTGTTGCCATTCCCGCCGTTGATGGCGGAGTAGTTGGCCACATTGGTGAAGACTTGGGCGGCCGGGCCGGTGACATTGACCGTAACCCCGTTGTTGATGGTCACGGTCTGGCCGCGGATGTATTTCACCCCGCTGCCATCCAAGTTGGTGTTGGCGACAAAGATGACTCCGTTGCCCGCGGTGGTGCCCCCGTAGAGTTTCATGAGGGATGAGGCTTCGATGGTCGATCCGCCAATGACGAGATTGCCGTTGCTGTTGATTGCGCCCAATTTGACGATGTCGGCCCGGAGGGTGGCGTTGTCGATGACGACGCTGGCATTGTTGCCGGTGGCCTGCAGATCTATGGTGCCAAGGTTTGACAGATTGGCCATATGGGTCATGGCGTAGAGTTCGGAACTGTTCCTGACGTAAACCGCGCGATTGCTGGTGGGATTGGAGGAACCGTAGGCGATGTTGGAAATGAGCTTGATGAGCCCACCCTGGGAGGCCTTGGTGAAGGTGTTGGTTTTGTCAGAGGTGGCCAAATTGGAACCGTTGATTTCGATCTCCGCGCCCGTCGCGGTGAGCTGGATGCTGCCACCCTGCGAACTGATCGGAGTGACGCCCCCGGCCGCACCGGCCGTGGCATCAATCTTGGCCGCGCCCTGGAGCTTCATGTTCGACGAGGACGAGATCTGAACCGATCCGCCGTTGCCGCCTTCGCCACCGGTAACCGAGGCATTGCCGCCGGCCACGGAAATGAGGCCGCCGTTCATGTCAAAGCCCTGGGCCGCATTCAGGATGATCTGGCCGCCGCTGCCACCGTTGAAGGTTCCAATGCCGGAGCTGCCGCCCTCGGAAAGGATGCCTCCGCCGCTCGAAACTTTGACCTTGGGGGAGGTGATGTTGATGACCGCACCATTGCCACCGGGACCGGAGGGATTGTCCGCGCCACTGGATTTGGCGTAAAGGATGTCCGAGCCGGAGTTGCCAAAACCCAGCCCCGAGGAAGCATCGAGGATGTTGAGGTTGAGGTTGTATCCGTTGTTTCCGGGGTTGATTCCGGCAAAATTGATTCCGCCGGAGGAGGAGAGCCTGTTCAGTTGGATGTTCCCGGTGTTGGGACTTTGCGGATTCGGGCTGATGAAATCCACATCCAGATCCGCGGAAGAACCCTGGATGGAATTGGACTTGATCCAGAAAGCGGTCGAGTTCCCGGCTTGTTGGATCTGGACGGAGTTGGCTGTGATCGTGGTGTTGGGGGCGGTGATCCGGTTGGTTTGGACGGTTCCACGGGCCAGAACGTTGGCGCCGGTGCCGGTAACGGTGAGGTTCCCGGTGCTGATGCTGCTGGTGGTGCCATTGGCCGTGACCCCGTTGACCGCATTGATGTTGAAGGCAAAGATATCGCCATCGGCATAAATCTGGTTGGCGCTGAGATCACCCTGGACGTTGATCCTGCCTTCCCCGCCGATCCCGCCATCAAAAGCGGCCAGCCCACCGGTCACGAAGATGTTGCCGGAAAAATCGTCGATGCTCCCCTTGTTGACCCATAGTTGGGTCAATCCATTGACGGCGCCGAAGCCGGACAGCTTGCGGATTCCGCTGAGTTGGAACGGCCCACTCAACGTGCCGCCACCCAGTTCCAATTCGACCTTGAGGTTGGGATTGGTGATGAACTGGCTTTGCAGCAGGGTGATGTCCTCGGCGAAGAATTTAACCAGTGAAGGATTGGCGGCCAGGAATGAAACGCCCCCCCATTCGATGAGGTCGGTGGAATTGAGTTCGACGGATGGGCTTTCAAAGGAGCCTCCATTCAGTGAGATCAGCGGAGAATAGACGCGCAGGGTAGAAGTGGCGGCCAGGGCGGTGTTGTTGAATTGGACATCAAAGCCGCCGATCTCGATGTTGGAGGCATTGACCGTGCCGCCATTGAGCTGAATGACCGGGGAGGAAGAGAGAAAGGGTGTTCCGGGGCCATTGGTGACTCCGCCATTTTCCGCAAAGAGGCTGAAGCGACCCGACTGGACATTGCCATTGTAGACAAGATTACCCGTGCCGACCGCCAGGTCAAAATCCGTCAGGCCGACGGAAGAGCCGGAATAGGTCAGATTGTTCTGGGCCAGGGCGCCGAAGGACCCGCCGGATGTTCCTGTGATGACAGAAGTGGCGGAGAAGGTGATGTCCCCCCCGCTGCCGTTGTAATCGCCGAGGGTGTTCCCATCGCGGGCCAGGAAGAAGGCTTCCCTGCCACCCACATCCAAGGTGCCGTTGTTGAACTGGATGTTGCCGTCCTTGGTGATGAGGAAGAAGCCACCGGACAACGGACTCAGGGAGAGCGTCTGGGAGGCAAGATTGATGGCCAAATTGCCCTCCGATACCAAACCCAGGGTGGACTGCGCGTTGGCTCCTGCGGTGGAAATGGGGAATGGACCGGCGATCGTGAGGTTGGCAAATCGGAAAATGGCCGACGGCGTCGGGGCGTTGGCTTGGAAGTTGATGAATTGATCAAAGGGGGACTCCGCTCCGAAAAGATACTCCGCCTTGGAAGCCGCGAGGTCATCGCCAGGCCTGCCGGTCATGATCTTGCCCTCGTAAGTGGCATTGCCCTGGGTGATGGTGGGATTGGTGGAGACGAGGGTGGAAGCATCGAGGGTGTTGAGCCCGGAGATGGTGGTCAGGGGTCCGAGCAGCGCCGGGTTCAGGTTGACGGGCGGCGGTGGCGTGCCGGCGTTCGTTGCGTTTTGAATGGCGGTCAATTGGTCCGGGGTCAGGACGATCGCGCTGTCCCCGCTGAGGATGATCAGATTGGTGTCCCCCAAGAGACCGCTGTCGATCAATTGTTGTTGGCCGCCGATGGCATCCTGGACGGGATCGAGATTGAGGGGGCTGCCGCCGGTGGGATCGACAGCCCCGCCCTGGTCGGCCACCAGCGCGCCATCATTCGGGTCCATTTCCTGGACTAACTTCGAAGTTTTAACCAATAAATCGAGGTTCACATCCACTGCCTCGGGCAGGCGCGTGGTGTTGGGCGGGAAGATGATCATCTGGCCGGGCTGGAGGAGCATCGACTCGCCCACCTGGCCCGTGATGAAGACCCGGACTTCGCCCTCAAGGACGACGACCTTGGCGAAACCCCCATCACCGCCCGTCGATCCGGCACCGTTGCCGCCGCCGGCGACTTGTGGACCGGTGTTGCCTCCCTGGCCCTGGGATTGGGGCGGTTGCAGTTGTTGTTTCTGGCTTTCATCAAGCCGGACCCCGCCGCGCTCAAGCTGGTCGCGCACCTGGGGGAGGAAGGAGGGGGGGATCAAACCGCGGTCGGAGGCCGAACGGAGCGCATCGACCGTCTGGCCGAGGAGACGGCGGAACTCGGGGGAATTGGGATCGAGGTTGCCGCTGCGCCCGCTGCCGAAGAAGCTGGCCCGGCCGGCGGGAACCGGCTGGCCGTTGAAGGCGGAAGCGCCGTGGGCTCCGAGGACGAGCACACGCCCGCCGGAGACAAAAATACCGAAGACGGTGCCACGCGCCGCGCATACGCCCTGCGGGGTGGTGATCTGGTAGTCGACCTGGTTGTACTTGGCCTTGGAAATGATGTTGATCACGCCGCCTTCCTTGAGATTGAGGCGGACCTTGGGCGTTTTGCCGTCGCCCTCGGCGGCATCGACACGGAGGATGGAATTGGGAAGCAACCGGAGGGCCACACCCGGCGCGGGCGAAACCACGGCGGAACCGCTTTCGGCTGTCATGAGGGAACTGCCGGCCGGAATGGATTCTCCGGCGCGCAGGGGACGGAAGGTGGATTCTCCCGGGACGAGGATGCGGGTGGTGCCCTCGACGTTGGAAGCGACGGCACCGGAGCCATCGGAAGCAGGTGCGGCAGCGACGGCGTTCAGGGGAGGCACTGGAGTGGAAAGGTCGGCGGAAGGGAACGTCTGCGGGGAGGGGCCGGCACCGGGTTGGTATTCCACCAGGAGGGTGGTTCCGGTGATGGCGGCGGTGACGGCGGCGGTCTTGATCTGGGCCCCCCCGGCATTCTTGGGCACCTGAAGAAGCATGGTGCCGCGCTTGAGGTCCATGTTGCGGGTGCCCTCTTTGAAGGTGAAGACACTGTTGGCGCCGAGACGGGTGAGGGTCTTGTCGCTGAAGAGCAGCTCGGCCCGGCTCTGCAAACCGGTGACCACGGCCTGCTGGTCGATGACCTTCTGGTTGAGGAGGGCGGGTTTCTGGACGTTGGCCGGCAGTTCCATGATCCGCACGTCATTGACAATGCGGGTCAGGTTGGCCTCTTTGAGAGGTGCGGCCTGGAGGCCGGTGAGGAAGGACAGGGAAGAAAGACCCCACGCCGCCAGAATGGAAAAACCGGGGAAAGGCAGTTTGGTCATGCGCATGGTGGCTCCTTAGAATTTAACGTTCAAATAAACCCCGCCGCCGGCATTGATCGATTCATAATCGAAAACCGGTTCCGAGGAGTTGTTGAAGGTGAAGTTGGTCGAGGCCCCCACGGCGGCCCATTCAGCCAGGTTGTATGAGGTGTTGAGGCCGACATTCTGGTTGAAATCGGTCCGGTCCTGGGCGGAGTAATCAAAGAGCGCGACGCGGTAGGTCAATTGGGCGTCCCAGTGGCGGGTGATGCGTCCGTAAAGCCCGCCCACCAGGGCATAATCCCAACGCTGGGAGTCATAAGGGTCGGAAAGGGAAATGGTCGCGGAGGCGTTGGTGAAGAGGAAGAGGTTGCGGGAAAGGGTGAAGCTCTTGTCCGCACTGAAGATGAACTGGTGGTTGCGGAAAAATTCCCGGCCCAGGGTGGCCTCGGTCAGACGGTTGTAATTGTATGTCGCGCTGGTGGTGACCCCGCCCAAATCCTGCCAGGTGTTTTCCAATCCCGCGCCCGCATCCAGACTGTCGAAGTCCAGTGCGTCAAACTCGTCGTAACGGAAAAATCCCTGCCGGACCCCGGCCACCGCGTAGAGGGTTTCGGTGATCTTGGGTTTCCACTGCACCCCAGCGGAGTGGACCATGTAGGCGTCGGATTCGGCCCCTTTTTTCACAAGGGCCACGTTGTCCGTGAAAAGCACCTGGCTGGAAGCCGTGATTTTGAACGCGTCGTATTCGTTGTTGCGCTTGAGCAGGAGCTGGGCGCCCAGATCAGGGTCGCCTTCGGTCGCCGGGGCTTTTTCCCCTTCCGCCGCGGGTTGGCTTTCCTCCGACCGCAAGGTGGGTTGGTTTTGGAACAAACGGGATTGTTCGATGGAAGCCTGGCCGGACGAGGAGGTCTGGGCGGAAAGTCCGCCTCCGGGGAAACAAATGGCGGCCCAAAAGCCAGTCGATAGCCCAAGGACGCGTAATGATTTTTGACACAAGGCGTGCACTAGAAGGGTACTAACTTTTTACAGACAATTATGCAAGAAAGGAACCGCCGCTTGTTTGCGGACCTGAAATCGACCCGGGCAGCCCACCCGGGTTCAATCCGGCCCGGCAGAGGGATGCTTTGAACGGAGCGAGTAGACCACATCCCCGGGGCCGGCTTCCGATGCCGGAAGCGTCTGGGACGGGGTGCGCTTCAACCTCTGGAAAAAGGCCACCAATTCGCCGGCCAGCTTCTCCCCCACCCCGGGCACTTCCAAAAAGTGCGCCTTGTCCGCGGTTTTCATCCGCTGGACCGAACCGAAACGGGTCAGGAGGGCGCGTTTTTTCGCTTCGCTGACCCCGGGACATTCGTCGAGCACGCTTTCACTCATGCGCTTTTTCATCAATAATTGGTGGTATCCATTGGCGAAGCGGTGGGCCTCATCCCGGATGCGTTGGAGCAGGCGCAGGGCACCCGATTCCGGCGGGAGCACGATGGGCTCCGGGTGGAAAGGGCGGAAAATCTCCTCCCGTTGCTTGGCCAGGCCGATGATGGGCTGGGTTCCCAGACCCAGGGCTTCCAATTCGCGCAAGGCGCTGGAAACCTGGCCTTTGCCGCCGTCGACCACGACCAGATCGGGCATATCCCGTCCCTCGGCGGCCAGCCGGCGGTAGCGCCGCCCGACCACCTCGGCCATGCTGGCGAAATCGTCCTGGCCGTCGACGCCGCGGATGCGGAAACGGCGGTAGCCGGCCCGGTCGGGGCGTCCATTCCGGAATACGACCATGGAAGCGACCTTGTGGGTGACCGAGATGTTGGAGATGTCGAAGCACTCGATGAGGGCGGGCGGGGCTTGCAGCCCGAGCGCATCGCGCAGGAGCGACAGGTCCCGCTCCGGGATGACCGTGGTGGGGATTTCCCGGACAAACTGGCGCCGGGGGGTCGTGGTCTGACGGATGTCCTTCAGCATGTTGCGCAGCAGGGCCGCTTTCTCGAAGTCCAGCCGTTCCGCCGCCCGCCGCATTTCTTCCTCCAATTCCGCCATCATCTCGGCGGAGCGGCCTTCCAGGAAGGCACAGGCTTGTTGGACACGGGCCAGGTATTCGCTGCGGGTGGTTTTGCCGATGCAGGGTGCACAGCAGTTCTTGATGATGTGGTCCAGGCAGTGCCGGTGGTCTTTCTCCCCCGGGATGACCGGCTGGCAGGAACGAAGGCCGTGGATTTTTTTCAGCAGATTGAGCGTGCTGCGCAGGGCCCCCGAATGGGCGAACGGACCGAAATACCGGCAACCGTCCTCCTTGCGCACGCGCGTCAATTGGAAGCGCGGGAAAGGGTCGTTGAGATTGGTTTTGACCAGGAGGAAGCGTTTGTCGTCGCGGAATGATATGTTATAGCGCGGACGGTACTCCTTGATGAGTCGGCCTTCGAGAAGGATGGATTCCGGCTCGGAGTGGACCTCATGCGTTTCCAGATCCCAGATGCTTTCCACGAGGGCGCGGGTTTTCAGGTCTGCGGACATGCGCCGGGAGGGATGGAAATACTGCGCGACGCGGCGGTGGAGATCCCGGGCCTTGCCCACATAGATCACTTTGTGGAAACGGTCCTTGAAAAGGTAGACCCCGGGCTTGTGCGGGAGGGCGCGCACTTTGGGCATGAGGTCGGGCTGGGCGGACATCCCTCCATCTTAACCACGATGGACAGAGATGCACACCCATGTAAATTGGGCCTTCAACCCCTTTTCCGCGACCCCAACTCCGATGCACCGGACCTTGATCCAACTTTTCCCCTTGTTTTTCATCCTGGGGTTGCCCCCGGCCTCCCCGTTGCAGGCCGCGCCCCATACGACGGTGGAAGCGATGGCCGACACCAACGCCATCGTTCCCGGTGTTCCCTTCACAGTGGCCGTGCGCATGAAGATGGAGCCTCATTGGCACACCTATTGGAAAAATCCCGGCGATTCCGGGCTGGCCACCACGATCCAGTGGGCCCTTCCCGAGGGCTTCACCGCGGGCCCGATCCTGTGGCCGGTGCCGAAGCGGATTGAGGCATCCGGCCTGGTCAGTTATGGCTATGAAGGAGAGGTTGTCCTTCTGACCGAACTCACCCCGCCGGCCCAATTGAAGACAGGGCAGAAAATCACCCTCAAGGCACGGGTCGATTGGCTGGAATGCGAGGACATCTGTGTTCCCGGAAACACGGAATGGTCCCTGGTGCTGCCGGTATCCACGCAGGCGCAACCACAGCGAACGCCGCTTTTCGAGCAAGCCCGCAGTCATTTGCCCGTTCCTGCTTCCTTCAGCCCGGTCTTTGAAGACCTGGGCGGCCAATGGCTCCTGCGGGCCATCCTTCCGGATGCGCCTCAGATCCTCTCGGCCTGGTTTTTTCCCGATGCCGGCGAGTCCCTTGATCACGCCCAGAAGCAGGAACTTGAGACGCGCCAAAGTCCGGCCAGGGGTGAATTGCGGCTCCGTCTTCCCAAAGCCGGGAACATCCAATCCCCCGCCTTTTCCGGCGTCCTGCTTGTGGAAACCCCGGCGGGATCCAAGGCTTATGAGATTCCCCCCACTTCCGTCCTCCCGCGCCCCCCGTCCTCCTCGTTTTCTTCTATTGTGTTGTTGGGCTTTATCGGGGGCCTGATTCTCAATCTCATGCCCTGTGTCTTCCCCGTGCTCGGGATCAAGATCATGGGCCTGGTGGGACAATCGGGGGAAAAACGGTCCACCGTGGCCCGGCACGGGCTTGCCTACACTTCCGGGGTGCTGGTTTCGTTTTGGATCCTGGCCGGACTGCTCCTGCTCCTCCGTGCGGGCGGCAGCCAGCTCGGCTGGGGCTTCCAATTGCAAAGCCCGGCCTTCGTTTTCGCCCTCGCCACTTTGATGCTCGTTTTTGCCCTCAACATGGGAGGCGTCTTCGAGGTCGGCACGTCTCTGGTCAGCGCCGGCTCCGCGCTCCCCCTGGCCCGGCGCCCCACCCTCTCGGGCGCCTTTTTTTCCGGGGTGTTGGCCACCATTGTGGCCACCCCCTGTGCCGCACCCTTTCTGGCCCCGGCTTTGGGCGCCGCCCTGGCGCTCCCTCCCGCGCCGGCCCTGGTTCTCTTCACCGTCATCGCCCTGGGACTGGCGTTGCCTTATCTTTTGCTGGCGCTCTTTCCCTTCCTGGCCAACCATCTGCCCCGCCCGGGTCCGTGGATGGAGAGTTTCAAACAGGGGCTGGCTTTCCTGCTCTACGGGGCCTTCGGCTTCCTGCTCTGGGTGTTGTTCGGACAATTGCCGGAATCCTCACAACTGTCTGCCGTTTTGGGTTGGGTCGCCGTGGCGGCGGCGGCCTGGATTTATGGCCGCTGGTGTCCGCCCGCCCGCCCGCCGCGTGTCCGCCGGATGGCCGGTGCCCTGGCCCTCCTCCTGGCCCTGGGCGGGCTGACCGCCGGGTGGCCCACGGCTCCAGGCCAAGATGAAATCCATTGGGAGCCCTGGTCTGCGGAGCGGGTCAGCGCCCTGCGAAAAGAAGGCCGGACGGTTTATGTCGACTTCACCGCCCGCTGGTGCGCCACCTGCCAAACCAACAAGAAAGTGGTCTTCGGCTCAGACGAGGTCCGGACCGCCTTCCGGCTCAAAAATGTGGCAACGCTGAAAGCCGATTGGACCAGCCAGGATCCGGCCATCACCCGCGAACTCGCCCGTTGGGGTCGATCCGCCGTGCCCTTCAACTTGGTTTATCTTCCGAATGCTTCCGATCCCGTGATTCTACCCGAAATCCTGACCCCGGGGGTGGTGTTGAGAGCCCTCGGTGAAATAAGTCCGGCTCACTGACTCGGTTCTTGAACTAAATCGCGTTTTTCCTTATCGTGGGCTTTGCGCCAGTTCCCCCCAACCACGATCACCATGCCTCCTGCCTTGCAACCTGTGGCCTCGCCTTCCGCTGCCCTGGGGAGTGTATTGGTCATTGATGATGATCCTTCAGTCCGCGCCTCGCTCAGCATGGTCCTGGGGTCGCGCTACCGGGTGCTCGAAGCAGGTACCGCCGAGGAAGGTCTCAATCTCTTGCGCTTGGAGAAGCCGGTGGCGATCACCCTCGACCTCTGCCTGCCGCGCGTCGACGGCCTGCAGGCCCTGCGGGAGATCCGCCGGTTCAACCGGGCCATCCCGGTCATCATCCTGACCGGACACGCCACTTTGGAATCGGCCAAACAGGCCCTCCGCAGTGGGGCCAGCGATTATTTGGAAAAACCTTTCCATGCCGCCAATCTGCTGGGCGCGCTCGATGCCCATATCAACCGGGTCCATGCCTTCCCGCCGCCCCCGACGGATCTGGCGCGGGTACAGGAGTCCACCGGCCGCGATCCCCTCCGCCATTGGGATATCCTGCACGATATCCGCAATCCGCTCACCGTGGTCAAATTGCAATGCGACCACATCCTCGATATCTGCGGAAGAGTAAACCTCAGCGACGCCGAAAAAATCAAGTTGGTCCAGGCATCCGCGCACACCGCCGGCAAGCAGGCCGGTTTTTGTGGAGAACTCATCAGCCAGGGCAGTGACTTGGGTCGCATGCTAGAACAGGCGCCCGAACCCCTCGACTTGAATGAGGTCTTGCAGACCGTGCGCGAGGACATCATCCACCTTGCGGTGGAACGCGGCATCACGCTTTGCACCCGTTTTCCCTCCGGGGCCCTCCCCATGCGGGGGCACGCCCGCTCCCTCAGGAGGATGCTCAACAACCTCTGCCTCAACGCCATCCAGGCCGCCCCGCTATCGACCGGACGGGTGGATTTTCTCGCCCGGTATGAGGAACATCAGATCCATATTTCGGTGCGTGACAACGGGCCCGGCATCCCGCCCCATGCGTTGGACTCCATATTCCTCCCTTACTACACCACCAAGGGCAACCAGGGTTCCGGTCTTGGGCTCCATATAGCCCGTTTGATCGCCCGAGCCCACCGGGGCGACATCACCGCCCAAAATCTTCCCGGGGGTGGGTGCCGTTTCGACGTCGTTCTGCCCAGGGAAACCCCCGCCTGAACCCTGAGCCCCCCGCATGGCCACCCCCATTCAGGAAAAAGAGACCTTCATACTGTGCAAAAACAGCCAGGGAATGCCCGTCCGCGGCTCATCCCTGCGGTTGACCCGCTACATCATCGCCTTTGAGGTCTACAACCCCTACAGCATCCTCCAACTTTCCGAAGTTCTCAACGACTTCCAGATCCACCTCAACAACCACCTCGTCTACTCCGGGCGAGCGGTCGTCAGCTCGCTCGTCAACACCGGCATCATCCTCGTCTGTGAGGCCACCCTGGAAGACGGATGGTTGGATGTCGATCTCTTCAATCCTTCGTACGCCGGCGACCGCATCCGGTCGGAATTCGAAGGCTTCCTCCTCGAGTGGAAGAAACTCCAGGTGGTGGCGCCGGACTTCAAGATCCTGGTTGCGGACATGCACACCCTGCTGGCCGATCTCCGCCGCTGGTTGGAACAGGTGGAGCTGGGCATCCGTTCCTCGGGCAACAGCTCAGACCGCAATAAAATAGAAAGGGACGTCATCCATGAACTGGGCGGCCTGATTCTTCCCACCGTGGAGGACATCTTTGTGCGTTTTGAAGGACTGGCCGAGGGTATCGAAGCCCCGCTCCAGCCCTTGCACCGCGCTTATGCCCGGCGCCAGCTCCACCCCCTCACTTTGTGCTCGCCCTTCTTTTGGCGCACGTTCACCAAACCCCTGGGCTATGCCGGTGATTACGAGATGGTGAACATGATCCTGCGCGACCCCATCGAGGGGGCCTCCCTCTTCGCCAAACTGCTCAACATGCACTTTTTGCGCCTCCCGGCGGGGGAGGCCCACCGCAACCGCGTCATCTATCTGCGCGACTGTCTCCGCGGCGAGACGCAGCGCTGTGCCGCCCGCGGCCAGCCGGCCCGGATCTTCAATCTGGGTTGTGGCCCGGCCAAGGAGGTGCAGAGCTTCCTGACCGAAGACGACCTCTGCGACCGTGCCCACCTCACCCTCCTCGACTTCAACGAGGAAACCATCCAGAACACCGGGCATGCCCTCGGCAATCTCCGGGCCCATCTCGGACGCCGAACCCAGATCCGCATGCTCCAGCGTTCCGTCCACCAGATCCTCAAAGACGGCCCGGAACCCGGGGCCGCACCGGGCACGGTCTATGACTTCATCTACTGCGCCGGCCTTTTCGATTACCTCTCCGACCGCATCTGCAAACGCCTGGTGGAAATTTTTTACGACCTCCTGGCCCCTGACGGGTTGCTCGTCGTCACCAACGTCGATCTCAAAAACCCCTCCCGCCACATGATGGAATACCTCATGGAGTGGCACCTGATCTACCGGACCGCCGACCAACTGGGCCGCCTCGCTCCGGCCAAAGCCGACCCCTCCCGCTGCCAGGTCCGTTCGGACAGCACGGGGGTCAACATTTTCCTGGAAATCCGCAAGCCTGCCGCATGAAACCGGACGCCGCCAGCCAGAGTCCGCTCGAGCGTGATTTCCTCGATTACAACCGCGATTTCCGCATCAGCACATCCAAGGTCGGTTGTCTGCTCGCCTTCGTCCTGATGCCCGCAGGCACCCTTCTCGACCATTTCGTTTACCCGGAAATGGCCGGCTCCTTCCTCTTCCTCCGCCTCATTTGCGCCGCCCTGGCCGGCGTCCTTTTCCTCCTCCTTTCCTGGCCGGCCTTCGCCCGGCGCTGGTTCCGCGAACTCGGGCTTTCCTGGTTCATCCTTCCCTCCGCCTTCATATGCCTGATGATCTACCAGTCCGAGGGCGTGCGTTCACCTTATTACGCCGGACTCACCCTGGTGCTCATCGCCGTCAGCTGGGTCGCCCAGGTCACGGTGCTGGAGAGTGCCACCGCCTTCATCCTCACCCTTGCGATGTATGTCGCCGCCTGCAGCCTCCAGGGGGACTCCGACACGCGACTGCTATTCAACAACCTCTATTTCATCATCCTCACCGGGGTGGTCATGATCACGGGAAACTATTTCCTCAACCGGCTCCGTTTCCGTGAGTTCGCCAACCGCCAGCAACTCGATGCCAGCCGACGCGAAATTGAATCGAGCCACCGCAAGCTCATGGAGCTCGACCAGATGAAGGGCCGGTTCTTTGCCAACATCAGCCATGAACTCCGCACGCCGCTCACGCTGCTCGTCGCCCCGCTCGAACGACTCCGCACCTCCGCCGCCCGCACAGCCGAGGAATCCGGGCTCCTCGACCTGATGCACAACAACGCGCTCCGCCTGCTCAAACTGATCAACGATCTTCTTGAATTGGTCCGCCTGCAGGAAGGCAAAACCACACTCGACCTTGTCCGCGTCGCCCCTTCCGACTTCCTCCACGGCCTCGCCCGGCTGGCCCAGCCCTTGGCGGAAAGAAACAAAGTCACCCTCAGCCTGTCGATTGCCGACGGCCTTGGTGAATTGCAGGCCGATCCCGACAAAATGGAAAAAGCCGTCCTCAACCTCCTTTTCAACGCGCTCAAATTCACGCCCGCCGGAGGCACCGTCACCCTCGGGGCCCGCGATACGGCGGAGAATCTGGAGATCACCGTGGCCGACACCGGTCCGGGCATCCCCCCCGAAGACCAGCAACGCATCTTTGATCCATTCTGGCAGGCCGACCAGGCCAGCACACGCAAGCACCAGGGCGCTGGGCTCGGGCTCGCTCTGGTCAAAGACCTGACCGAGGCCCATGGCGGCAGCGTGCGACTGGACTCCACCCCCGGTCACGGGGCCACCTTCACCCTTTTGTTCCCCAGGGTCCCGGCAGCCATGGCCCCCACCGCCGCGTCCAACACCCCCGTCCCTCCGGCCCCCGCCGAGAAGGCCGTTCCGGCCGCTCCCACCGAAGAAACGACCGACCCCTGGCTGGCCAATCTCTATCGCAAGGCCGAATACTTCCCCACGCTGGCCCCGCCCTCCGAAAACGGGACCCAAACCTCCATCCCCGACGGCGACCCCGATTTGCCGGTCATCCTGATCGCGGATGATGAACCGCAAATGCTCCGTTTCCTGTCATCCCAGCTTTCCCGCGAGTTCCATGTCCTCGCCGCACGGGATGGACGGGAAGCCCTCGACCTCATCCACCGGCACCAACCCCAGCTTGCCGTCCTTGATTACATGATGCCCGCACTGGACGGCCTGGCCACTTGCAAGGCGTTGCGCCAGCAGGAGGCGACCCGCCACCTGCCTGTCATCCTTCTCACCGCGCGGGCCGATGAGGAATCCCGCTTGCAGACCCTGGAGGCAGGCGCCACCGATTTCCTGACCAAGCCGTTTTCCGGCATCGAACTCCTCGTCCGTTGCCGCAATCTGGTCAGGCTCCGCGCGGCCCAGACAGAACTATCCCGGACGCTGGAAACCCTCCGTGAAACCGAAGACCAATTGGTCCACTCCGCCAAAATGGCGTCCCTCGGCCAACTCAGCGCCGGTATTTTGCACGAGGTCAACAACCCGCTGAACTTTTCCTCCGGCGCCCTCCGTGCGATCGAACGGCGCTTGGATTCGCTCGCCAGTAATGAAGGCCGGGCCACTCTGGAGGAAATGCTCCGCGACCTCCGCACCGGTCTGGAGCGCGCACAGAAGATCACCTCCGACCTCCGCTCATTCACCCACCCCGACGCCACCGATGTGCGCCCCGTCCAGATGGAGGAAGTCTTCCGCATCGCCCGGGCTTTGGTCAGCCACCAACTCCAAGGGGTCTCACTGACCCAGGAGTGCGACCCCAGGCTCGGCATTGAAGGAAACGCCAACCAGCTCGTCCACCTCGTCACCAATCTCCTGCAGAACGCCCTGGACAGCCTGGCGGAGCAACCGGCCCAGGGCACCATCCACCTCTCATGGAAGGGACGCAACAACCACGCCGAATTGGCCGTGCGCGACAACGGGGCCGGCATCCCCCCGGATATCCAGAAGCGTGTTTTTGACCCTTTTTTCACCACCAAGGAAGTCGGCAAAGGCGTCGGCCTCGGCCTGAGCACCTGTTACCGCATTGCCTGCCAGCACGGGGCCACCATCCACGTCCGCTCCGAACCCGGCCGCTTCTGCGAATTCACCGTCCAATTCCCCTTGCCAGACTCTGTACCCAACCTATCATCCCATCCCACGGAGAACCTCCGCCATGCAGGAAACCTATAATTACCGCAAATTCAGCATTCTTTTCGTCGATGACGAGGAGCTCTCGCTGAAATATTTCACGTTCAACCTGGAATCGGTATTCCATGTGCTCACCGCGGCCAACGCCACCGACGGCCTGATGCTGCTCCAGAAACACGGCGACCAGATCGGCATCATCGTCACCGACCAGCGCATGCCGGGCGAGACCGGGGTCGAATTCCTGGAAAAGGCCCGCAAGATCCAACCGCGCGCCCTGCGCATCATGGCCACCGCCTATGCGGACATGGACGCCACCATCCAGGCGGTCAATACCGGGGCCATCTACAAATACATCACCAAACCCTTCGACTACGCCAATCTTGAGCTCACCCTCCGCCGGGCGATGGAGTTCTACATCGTCCAACAGGAACGCGACCATCTCTTGCGGGAAAAAATCTCCGCCATCCACCGCATGATGCTCACCGACCGGCTTCTCAGCCTCGGCATCATGGCCAGCGGGCTCGGCCACCACCTCCGCAATTCCCTAACGGCGGTCAAGGCCTTCCTCGATCTCGCACCGGCCAAGCTGGCCCAGGAGAACATCAGTCTGCAGCACCTCCAGGACCCTTCCTACTGGAACGAATTTTACAAAAAAGCCCAGGACCAGCTTGAGGGCATCGTCGGCTTCCTCCACGACATCGACGGCTACGTCACCCCGCCGGCATCACGGTTCGACGACCGGCTTGATATCCCAACCGCCGTGCGCGAGGCCTATGCCCCGCAAACGGCCGCCTTCGCCGCCAATTCCATCCGTCTCGTGCTGGAGGAATCCAATGGTTTGCCCGCCATCCAGGCCAACCAGAAACTCTTCCTCCAGATCTTCGAGTCCCTCGGAAGGGAGCAGATCAAGCTTTTGCCCAAAGGCGGTGAAATCCGCATCGGATTCAAGCTCTCCCCGGCCAATGCCATCGGCGGGCCACGGGTGACCATCGACATCCATGACAATGGCCCGGGGTTCCCCGAAAACGCGCTCTTCCGGCTCTTCGATCCTTTTTACATCCAGCCCGAGTCCCCCTCCGATCTGGGCATTGGTCTGCTCTCGGTCTTCTTCCTGGTCTATCATCACGGTGGGACCCTCAGCGTCCATTCGCAGCCCGGGACCGGCACCCAATTCACCCTCAACTTTCCCGTGCAGCCCGTTTCATCCGAATCCGGCGACAAAAGCGACCTCAGCTTCCTCAACCGCGTCTTCGAGGTTGAAAGCGCCTGGGAACGCCTGTTGATGAACTGATCCCTTTCCGGGCGGCGGGCAAGGCGGCGCCAATGGAACTCCAATCGGGCATCGATCGGGCGGTGTCCTTCAATCAAATATTGAGAGATCCCAGCGATCGTGCCAGCGGATAGTGAGGCGGTCACGCTCGAATTCCACCGGCAACCAGGCATACCCCCCGGTGGGATGGTTTTCAGGGCGCCAGATGTCGAACATGGCAATGAAAGCGCCCGGACGGCCTTGCACCGGAAGAATAAATGTGCTCTGACCGCCAAACGTCAGATCCGGTCCCAATCGACCGGGTGGTGCATCCCCCACACAGGGATTACCCAGTTCCCTCCAGGGACCCCAAATGGAATCAGCCACCGCCGACCGGGCGGCATTCGGATGCCATCCGGTGCAGTGGGAGGATATCATCCAGTAGCGCCCGTCATGCTTGCAGACCGCCGGGGCCTCGTGCCAAAGGTAAGGAAAGGCGCGCGCCCATTTTCCAGCATGGGATTGGTAGTCGGAGGACAAAAGCGAGATGTGCAGGGTGGCATTTTCTTCCGAGGAAAAAACATGGTAGGCCCGCTCGTCGTCGTCGACAAACAGGGTCATGTCCTTGGCCATCTGGCCGCCTTCGAAATCGCGGGCGAGAAAATTCTGTCTGGCCCGGTCGGGGTGCGGACTCCCGACGAATGAAGAACCAAGCAGCTTCCGGGCTTCCGCCAGCCCGGCCTTGTCCTCCTCAGTGGCGTTGATCGGCCAGACCCCGGCATCGGGGCGGACGGCTTTTTGGAAAACATAGGGCCCGACGGGG
The DNA here is from genome assembly GCA_033875315.1 of Candidatus Methylacidiphilales bacterium. NCBI lineage: Bacteria > Pseudomonadati > Verrucomicrobiota > Methylacidiphilae > Methylacidiphilales > Methylacidiphilales bacterium. The sequence continues at coordinate 151,252 of JANRJG010000014.1, read as the reverse complement.
GTGTCTGAAACCGCAATCCCACTCAGAGCCGCCCGGCGGCCTTCGTCTTTTTTTTCCAAGTGGAACCACATGATGAATTTACCCGTGCCTGCGTGATGAATCACCTTCGGCCGCTCAATGATGCACCCACGGGTGATCTCGCTTGCCGGATCATCCGACACCGGCAGGGCAATGCCTTCGTCCCGCCAATTGTAAAGGTCATGCGAGGCATACACATGGACCCCCACCTCCGCCGCATCGCCCTGGGTTTTGTGTTCTCCAAACCAATAATAAACACCCGCATGGAACAGGACGCCGCCGCCATGAGCGTTGATGGGAATACCGCGATCATCGGTCCAGACTTGGTCCGGGAGAAAAAAAGAGCGCGGATTCGGAATCATTTTCCAGCTTTATGCCCGGCAACTCGCGGGTTCAAGTATGTAATCTTCCGCAAAGCCGCAGGACATTCTTTCTCTTTTTGCCATCCACCAAAAATCCGCTTAGGATTCCATGATGGCTCTCGCTCTTCGCGGCTGGCTGGCGGGTGTTGTTTTTCTGACGACCCTCAGCGCCCATGCCCTGCTCATCGAACCGGGTGATGCCGAACGGTTCCTGATGCAGGCCAGTTTTGGTCCCACCGAAGCCGATGTGGCGCGGGTGAAGGAACTGCACTACGAAGGCTGGATCACCGAACAATTCCAACGTCCGGCCAGCCACAATCTCCCGTTGTTGCTCGAACTCAAAACCCGGACCGACCTGGTCAAGGAGGGCAAACTCAACAACGCCCACCGGAAATACATTTGGTGGCGCAATGCGGTCACCGGCGGGGACCAGCTCCGGCAACGTCTGGCCTACGCATGGAGCCAGATTTTCGTCGTCTCCGACGAAGCCAACTCGCTCTCGGGCAACCCGGAAGCGCTGGCCCACTATTATGACACCTTGGTGGACCAGGGCCTGGGCAATTACCGCACCCTCCTCGGAGCCGTGACCCACCACCCCGCCATGGGGGTCTACCTGACCTACCTGCGCAACGAGAAAGCCGACCCCGAGGGCAAACGTCGTCCGGACGAGAATTACGCCCGTGAGATCATGCAGCTCTTCACCATCGGGCTCTACGAACTCAACCCCGACGGCACGCGCCAATTGGTCAAGGGCCAGCCGGTGCCCACCTACACCAACGAGGACATCCAGGAGCTGGCCCGGGTTTTCACCGGAATGGGTTTTCCTCCAAAGGATGGAAAGGTTGGATTCAAGAACGCCCCCCAACAATGGTTCACCCCGTTGGTGCACTACCCCGAGTTCCATGACAACGGGCCGAAAAACATCCTCGGTCGCAAGACCCTTCCGGCCGACCAGCCCGCAGGCAAGGATGTGGAGGACACCCTCGACATCCTCTTCCATCATCCGAACACCCCGCCCTTTGTCTGCCGCCTCCTGATCCAGCGCCTGACCACTTCCAATCCCTCCCCGGGTTACCTGCGCCGTGTGTCAGAAGTTTTCGTCAACAACGGCCGCGGGGTGCGCGGCGACCTGCAGGCCGTCGTCCGTGCCATCCTCATGGACGCCGAGGCCCGCCTGCCCGCCGCCACCTACGACAAAGGCATGCAGCGCGAACCTTACCTCCGGCTGGTCTCCCTGGTCCGCGCGTTCCGCGGCACGGCCAAGGACGGCACATTCACCGTCTCCAACCTCGCCCAATTCCTCGGCCAGGAACCCGGCAGCGCGCGCAGTGTTTTTAATTTTTACCTGCCCAGTTATTCCCCCCCGGGCCCGATCGCCGATGCCGGCCTGGTCGCCCCGGAGTTCGAAATCACCAATGCTGTCACTGCCATCAGCCTGCCCAACTTCCTCCGCGACTTCATTTACCGGGGCAAGATCGGGCGGGCCGAGGGCGAGGTGGTATTGGACTTTTCCCGGGAAATCCAGCTGGCCCGCGACCCCGACGCGCTCATCCAGCACCTCAACCTGCTTCTGGCCGGCGGGCGCCTGCGGGATTCCACCCGGCAGATCATCCGGGGCGCCATCGGGGAAATTCCCGACACCAAACCCGAGGAGCGCGCCAAGCTGGCCGTTTACCTCACCAGCATCAGCCCGGAAAGCGCCATCCTGCCATGAGCCTCACATCCCGCATTAAATCATCCGGAAATCCGCCCGGCCTCTCCCGGCGGCACTTCCTCGGCCAGGCCGCCTGTGCGGGCATCAGCTGCACCCCGGTCTTTTCCACCCTGCTCAATCTGGCCCTGGCCGGCAATGCCGCCGCACAAAGCAGCAACCTTCCCGGCTACCGCGCCATCGTCTGCCTCTTCCTCGGTGGTGGCAACGATTCCTTCAACATGCTCTGCCCCCGGTCCGGCGAGGCCCATGCCGCCTACGCCGCCAGCCGCCAGGGCCTGGCCCATCCCATGGACAAGCTCCTCCCCCTCGGTCCGGCGGGCGACCACCACCCCGAGCTCGGTTTGCATCCGGCCATGCCTGAATTGAAGGCCCTCTTCGACGCCGGACGCGCCGCCTTCATTGCCAATGTCGGCTCGCTCGTCCGCCCGGTCACCCTGGCCGAATACAAAACAAAAACCTCCCTCCCGCTCGGCCTCTACTCGCATTCCGACCAGTCGGAGCAATGGATGACCGCGCTGCCCAACCGACGCTCCGATAATGGATGGGGCGGTCGTGCCTCCGATCTTCTGCGGGGACTCAATCCGGACGCCAAAATTTCCATGAACATCTCGCTCTCCGGGATCAATACCTTCCAATCCACCCGCCAGAGCTTCCAATACTGCATCACCCCCAACGGCAGCGTCGGCATGAAGAGCCTCGAGTCCAAGGGCGCCCGGCCCGGCGAGTCCGCGGCCGTGCGCAGCCTGCTCGACCAGCAATACAAGAGCCTGTTCGAGCAGACCTATGTGGAGACCACGGAGAACGCCATCGAAGCACACCAGCGCTTTTCCGCCGCCGTCAATCCGGTGAAAATGAACACCGTTTTCCCCGATACCCGCACCGGTCGCGACCTCCGCATGGTCGCCCGTGCCATTGGGGCCCATTCCGCCCTGGGCCTGCGACGCCAGACCTTCTTCGTCAACCGCGGAGGATGGGACCATCACAATGAAGTCATCGTCAATCAGAACACCATGCTGGGCGAGGTCAGTGCCGCCCTCGCGGCCTTCATGACCGCCATGGATGAGTTGGGCACGGCCAACGATGTCGTTCTCTTCACCGCCTCGGATTTCGGACGGACCCTGACCTGGAACGGTCGCGGATCCGACCACGGCTGGGGCGGCAACCAGCTCGTTCTCGGTGGTCCGGTCAAGGGTGGAAAAATCTACGGGCGCTACCCCAGTCTGGCCTTGAAGTCGGATGTCGACGCCGGACAGGGCCGCTTGATCCCCACGCTTTCCGTCGACCAATACAGCGCCGAACTGGCTCTTTGGCTGGGTGTTTCGCCGCGTGACCTCTCCACCGTCCTGCCGAACATCGGCGCCTTCCACGACCCCCTGTCGGGTCAACCGCCCTTGGGCTTCCTTTTGTAATGGCTTCATAGGCGGTGAGGCAAAATCCTGTGGCAGATGCTCCTGCCCTGGATTATCCTTGTCCCATGAGCTCCCCGCATGCGGCCGCCAGCCTGATCGTACACCCACCGGGCATCGGTAAAACATGGTCGGCGGCGGGAGACCGATACACCATTTTGGCCGACGCAGATCAGACAGCCGGGGCCTATTGCCTGTTGGAAGCCACCGTTCCCCCCGGAGGTGGGCCCCCGCCCCATTTCCACACCCGCGAGGAGGAGACCTTCTACGTGTTGGAGGGCGAGATCACATTCACTGCTGGCGACCGCACCATCGTGGCTAAGCCCGGCTCCTTTTTGCAGATCCCCCGCGGAACGCTGCACAGCTTCAAGAATCTTTCGGGAAAATCGGCCCGGATGCTGATCCACTGCCTTCCCGCCGGGTTCGACCGTTTCCTGGCGGAAGTGGGCACCGAATTGCCCTCGGCCGTGGCCGATCCCATCCCCCCGGGCAGTGCTGACTTCGAACGCTTGTTGGCGGTGGCCCCGAACTACGGGATCGTCATCAAGCCACCGGACCACGGGGCGTAAAAAAAGCGCATGGGTGTGGACACCCATGCGCTTGTTGAGAGGACGTTGGTTCAGGATTTCGGTTTCTCGATCTCACCTTTGCTGGCGATCCATCCGGCGATGCCGGGCTTGTAGTGGGCCACATTGGTGTAACCCAGATCGAGTGCGGCTTTGGCCCCGCGCATGTATGCGCCGCAGTGCTCGTTGCCGCAATAAGCCACCACCAGGGCGCCTTTGTCCTTGGGCAGGTGTTTGGCCAGATCATCCTTCTTCGATTGGAAATCGATGGCACCGGGGATGTGGCCCTGCTTGTAACTTTCGGAGCCATTGACGTCGATCAGGAGAACCTTGCCATCGCTGATGGCTTTCTGCAGATCGGCGTGGCTGATTTCTTTGACGGCGTTTTCCCCGGCCTGGACGGTGAACACGGCCAGGACGGTGAGACAGAGGAGGGAGAGGACGGTTTTCATACCCTCATAAGACGCCGGATCAGGCTTTTCTATTCCGGAAATCTTTTCCCCGTCCATGCTGGGGATAGACATCAGCCGCAACGATACAGCTGATTAACCACCAAGACTCTAAGCCGGAAAAATGCAGTTTAACCACAGAGGACACAGAGATCACAGAGTTAAATCGTTTGAAATACAATGATTACGAATGATTCCAACTACATTGCCTTTGTACTCAGCATCACCGAATGGTGACCAAAAAGAATAGCCGCACGACCCTCTCTCTTCCTCTGTGTTCACTGTGTCCTCTGTGGTCAACCAACTACATCGTTTCAGCTACGGCCAGCTTTCGGCGAAAACCAAATGGTGCAGATGGCAGGCATGGGTGCACAACTGCGACGGCCCGTTGGGCTTCATGTAAGGGCAATGGCTCAGGACGGTTTCGTCGTCGATGTCCCGGGCCTGGATGGGGTTCCCCAAGCCCCAACTGATCCGTCCGAGCAGTCGCTTGATCCGCTCGACTTCGCGGGTTTCAAGGTGCTCGTGAATCCGACAGGACGGTAAAACTGGGGCCATCATGTGACATTGTTTGTTTGGATCAGTTTCCCGTTCAAGGAAACGTTCATCTAATGCAAACGGAGAAGGTTTGTCTCGGCCCGGTGGCTGGGTAAGATTGCCTTTATGTGCGGATTGGATTCCACCCAAACGGCCTCACGTGAACAGTTCGACCGTCAGAGTGCCGCTTATGGCGCCGGGCATATCCTCAGTCAAACCAGCGATTTGGAATCGGCCCTACCCCATCTCGGCCTGCGGGCCGGCATGAAGGCGATCGATGTGGCCACCGGGGCCGGGCACACGGCCGTCTTCTTCGCCCACCAAGGCCTTGTCGTCACCGCGGCCGATATCGCCCCGGGGATGCTGGTGCAGACCCGGACCCTGGCGGCCGATGCCGGGGTGGCGCTGGAAACCCGGGAACATCCCGCCGAGTCCCTGCCTTATGCCGACGGAGAATTCGATCTCCTCACCTGTCGCATCGCTGCCCACCACTTTTCCTGCCCCGCCACGTTCTGCATGGAGACCGCCCGGGTCTTGAAGCCGGGCGGAAAGCTTCTCCTCATCGATGGCACGGTCGAAGACGGACACCCCGTGGCCGAGGCGTGGATTCACGAAATTGAAAAGCTCCGCGACCCCTCCCATGGCCGGTTCATCACCCCGCAGAAATGGATCCATCTCTGTGGCCACGTCGGCCTGAAGGTGACGCACTCCGAAATCCAGCCCATGAAACAACCCGATCTGGAATGGTATTTCACCACCGCCAATACCAGTCCGGAAAACCGCAGGTTGGTTCGTGAACGCATCCGCACCGCTCCGGCGGAAGCCCGGGAGCTGTTCCACCTTGACGAAAATGACCAGGGAAAAACCACCTGGTGGTGGCAGCGGCTCGTAATAGTGGCGGTCAAATTGTAACTCTGTCTATTCACGAATTGTTCCCGGGCTTTGCTGCGTCGCCAACACTACCTTGCTCCGTTACCTTTGTTGCCTTCTGTTCAAAAACTCCCCTGCTGCTTTTACGGCCACGGCTTTCCTTGGGAGAAGAGACGCTTGATCTGCGCATGCCCGTCGCCCCGCAAAGACACCTCCACCGTGATCGGCAACGGCGGATTGCCCTTGCCTTCGGGGACGAAGAATTTTTCCAGGTCGTACTCGATCCGGGTTCCTTTCACCCGGCCCTTGATGAAACGTTCCCCATAACCCGGGTCCCACAGCTGCACCCGCTCGACTGCCGCAAATCCCCCTACGTCCTTGAGTATCACAAAGACTTCGCGCCCTTCGTGTTCTTGGTGGTTGAAATCTTCCGGCACCCGACTGATCTCGTAGTTCAAAATGATGTAGTCTCCACGGAGCGGATCGCGGGGATCCACCGGCAGGGTCTTCAACATGACACTGGGATAGCCCAAACCCGCCTGATGCCAGGCATAGAGCGCCACCAATCCCAGCATCTGCACGGCCAATAACGTATACAACAGTCTTGTTCTCATGGTTCTTCTTTCCTTGTCTGCGTGGAGACTCACCCGATTCCTCCCAGCACTTGTTTCCTGATCCGGTTCAGGCCCCATACCGTGAGGATGATCATGCCGCCGCCAGCGATGAAGATCAGACCGGTGTTGAACATCGTGCCGACCAAGCGGAAGAAAACCGAGAGCGTGACCAGGGCGACCATGACGAAGCCCATGTTGACTTGGTGGGCCTTGGCCCGGAGGTAGCCCCGGTATATCAATCCGAGAGCCCCCAGGAACACCAACGTCCACCAACCGAACCAAGGTTTCAACTCAAAGCCCCAGACGTAAGCGGCGATGAAAACCATCAAGAGTCCCCAGAACTCTCCGAGGCCGGCCTGGATTTTTTCTCCGACGCGATGCCAGGCCTGGGAAAGCAGGGCCAAAAGACCCCCGAAAGCCATCCACACCTGGCACCATTGATGGAAGTCGTAGCGGGCGCCCAGGTATCCGTCTTCCTTGGCGCAGATGAGCAGGGACATCAGGGCCAGGATCTGTACGACCCAGGTGCTGACACTGCGGGTCAACAAGGGCAAGGGGAGCGTGGCCAGTGTCCACACCAACACCAACCCGGTGGCCTTCCCCTGCACATGAAAAATCTGGCTGACCAGCATCAGGCCGAGGAGAGGAAAAACCGCCGCCCCGAGGTAGCCGCATTCCCACCAGGCCCGGTTCATGCCGCGCCGTTGGGCCTCCACCCCGGTGATCAACGAGGCCGCCAGCAAGGCCAGCAGTCCGGCCATTTTCACGGTGTCGGGAATGTCTTCCCAGTTGCTGGATAGGATCAGGATCACGCCGCCCAGGATCAGAAAGGTCCCGATGACGGCAAAGGCGATCGTCCAATAATTTCTTCCTGAGGTAGGATAGAGGGCGAGGATGGCCTCGGCCTGGGTGGGTTGGATCAGGCCTTTCCGTGACCATTCTTCCAAGTGGGGTTTGAGTTGTTTTTGGTTCATGTGTTGGTTCTTTTTCTTGGGGCCTTGGTCATTGGTTTTGACTGGATCCATTACCGCACTCCGTGGATTCGTGTGGATGGCCCTTCAAAAAAATCGCGATCCTCTGGTGCATGTTCTTCGAGAACAGCGGCCAGACATGACCGGGGACGTGGCAGCATTCTTCCACTGTGGCCTTTTCCCAACGTGCCTGCCAGCCCGGCACCACTATCAGATCGCCGGGACACCAGATGTTCAAAGTCGGTGTGCTCCATGTGGCCTGTGCGAGTTGTTGCAGAAAGGGGCTTCCCGGACGTATTTGCCGCACGGCGGGCAGGCCGAGGAATTGTCCCATCCAGGTGCCGCGGTGCGGCGTATGCAGAAAAACCGCCCGCCGGAGTGGCAGGTCGGGCGACTGACGCAGGGCCTCGCGGATGACCAGGCCGCCCATGCTGTAGCCCACCGCATGGAAGGGTTCTTTCAAATCCCCGAGGCTTTCGGCCAGCCGGGCGCCCAATGGGCCTATCTCGGTGCGCCCGCTCGAGTCGTAGCGCAGAATCTGGCAAACATGCCCGCTTTCATCGGAAAGCGTCCGTGCCATCCGGCCCATGCGCGAGTGATTCCCGCAAAATCCATCCAGAAGGACGGTTTTCATGAGCGTGCCAGCTCCTCCGCCAGTTTTTTGCAGGCACCAAAGTCCAACTTGCCACTGCCGAGCACAGGGATGTTTTCCACCGGCAATATCTTTTTCGGCACCCATAGGTTGGGCATTCCGGCCGCGGCCAGGCCGTCCCGGACAGCCGCCAAGTCGAGGGTGCGGGTGGTCAGCAGAACCAGTTGTTCCCCTTTCTCGCCGTCGGGCAGTCCCAGCACGCAGTCGGGAATTTTTTCGTTTTCCGCCGGGAAGGCTTTCTGGATCGCCTCCTCCACTGCCAGGTGGGGCACCATTTCCCCTCCCACTTTGGAAAAGCGGCTCAATCGTCCCTCAATATACAGGAAACCATCATCATCAAAGCGGGCGAGGTCGCCGGTGAGGAACCAACCCTGGTGAAACTTATCCGACTCCTGGCCCCCCAGATAACCTTTGAGGACATTGACCCCCCGGAAGGCGAGGATGCCCGGACCGGTCAGCATCGGTTCGCCGGTAGCGGGATCGGTCAGCCGGGCGGCCAGACCGGGCAACATCCGGCCGACCGAGCCGGGCCGGTGGCCCTTCTGCACACTGCCAGCCCCCAGCCCCAGGCCGGGATCAGGCAGATTGAACGAGGCCACTGGCGAAGTTTCGGTCAGGCCGTAGCCTTCCATGACCGGGGCATGGAACTTTTCTTGGAAGGCTTGTGCCAGGGGCGCGGGCAGCTTTTCCGCCCCGGTGATGGCCAGGCGAAGGTTCGGGAAATCCGTGGTGTCCATTCGTTTCATCCACTGCCGCAGGAAGGTGGGTGTCCCAAGCAGGAGCGAAGCTTTCCCCTCCCGCCCGGCCCGGGCGATCTTATCGCTTTCCAAGGGTGAGGGCACGGTGACAAGAGTCCAGCGTCCGAGCAGCGGGCAGAGCAGGCCGACCGTCAGGCCGAAACTGTGGAAAAGCGGCAGTCCGCTCAGGATGCGGTCATGCCGTTGGACCAATTCGATGTCTCGGATCTGGAGGGCGTTGCCGAGCAGATTGGCATGGCTCAAGGGAACCCCCTTGGGCAGGCCGCTGCTTCCGCTGGTGAAGAGCAGGGCGGCTTCTTCGTCGCCCCCACGGGCGGGCAAGCCGAGGCGGTGTTTCAGATAGCGATAAGGAACGGCCCAGGCACCTATCAGGGCGCTGATTTTTTCCGGAATGCCAAGTTTCGCCGCTTCGTCCGCCAGATCCAGGGTCTGCTCCGGCCAGGGGAATTTGCCCAATTTGCGACGCAACACCGCGGCCGTGATCACCGTTTCGACCCCGGCACTTTTCAGGGAGTGTCCGGCCGCGGACGGCCCGGCGGTGGGGTTGAGGTTGACAGGGATTTTGCCCGCGAAAATCAAGGCCAGGTTGGTCACGGTTCCGGCATAACCGGGCGGAAGGACCACGCCCACCCGGCGTGCCGGCAGTGTGCGCTTCCAGCGCCCGGCCAGCGCGAGCGAGGCCGACAGCAGCCGTCCGCGGGAGTAGGAGCGGGGCGAATCCGTGCAGTCCACCAACTGCGTCTCCCATGGTCTGGTTTTCATCTGGCGCAGCAGGGCGCGTCCCAGATGGTTCCGCACCTCCTCGCGGCCCGCGAAAGCATCCGCCCCCATCTCCAGCATCAATTGGCGCACGCGGGCCGTGGTGGCTTCTTCCGGGGCCAGGGGTTTCGAGTAAGTCACCGTGATCGGCACCCGCCAACGGGCGGGCCATTTGAAAAAGTAGCGTCCCCCGGCAAAGGAAAAAATCGATCCCCAGAGCCCATCAAGGTGCGCCACCACCACCGGGCAACCAGCCCGGCGGGCAATCAGTTCAAAGCCCGGTTTCAATTCCATCAACGACCCGGTGCGGGTCAACTGGCCCTCGGGAAAGAGGCAGACCACTTCGCCACGCTGCAGGGCCTCGCTCGCCCGCTTCAACGCCTCCTTGGCCTTGTGCGGGGATACCGGGATGCAGCCGAAGATGCGCAATACCACACCCAGCAGGGGCACTTTGAACAGGGAATCGAGGGAAAGGAACCGGATCGGACGCACACACGAGCCCGCCAGTGGGAAGGTGTCGGCGTAGCTGACGTGGTTGCAAACAATGAGCACCCCACCCCGGTTGGGGATGTTTTCCGCGCCGACGATCCGGGTCGGGTAGACCGCCCGGGCCAGAGCCAGCCCGGCCAGTCGCAGCACTTCGTCCGGAAGAAGGAACAAGAGATACACCGCGAGGCCCGCGGCGAGAAATCCATAGACCAGCAATTGTCCGCGCACGGGCACATGCAGCATCGATGCCAAACCGAATTGCAACCCCACGGCCAGCATGCCTCCCAGGCTGGATAGAAGGTTCGTCGCAGCCAGGATATTGCCGCGTTCATCTTCTCTGGATCGATCCTGCAGGTATGAACTCACCGGAACCAGGAAAAGCCCGCCGCTGACACCGAGGAGCATCAAGGCGGCGGCAAATGCCATGGGATGCCCGGTGGTGACTGCCATCAGCCAGAGGGCCAGGGTCATGAACATCGCGCCCAGCGGAACCAACCCGAGGCGGATCGTTCGGCGACAAATACCCGCCGCCAGCAAGCTGCCCAGAATCACCCCACCACCCATCAAAGCCATGAGGAAGCCGGTCCGGCTGGCCGTGCCCAAAGCTCCGGCCAAATCTTCCTGGACCCATTGGGTCAACGAAACCATGACCGCACCACCCATGAAGTAAAAAGCCGCTTCGCCGAGGGCTGCTTTGAAGAGACCGGGTTGGCGGACCAGTTGGGCCACCTGCGCCCCATGGCCCCAAACCAAGGACCATTCAAAAGGACGTGCCCCCGACTCAACAACCGGGGCCGCACGCACGCCCCAGACCAGCAACCAGGCCCCCACGCAGCCGGTCAAGAAGATCGCCAGTGCCATGAAAGCCCCAATCCAGGGCCCGCCCTGATGGGCCATTTGTTGGTCAAAGACCGCCCCTCCCACCACACTGCCCACCAAAATCGACAGCACCACCAGGCTTTCCGACGCGCCGGTGGCCTGGGCCAGACGACGGGAACCGACCAGGTCTTTCAGGATGCCCCGCTTGGCCGGGGAGAAGAACGTCGCCTGCAATCCGAGCAGGAAGAACCCGGCCACCGCCCAGCCCAGCGCCTCCAGGTGAACCGCCGTCATGACCCAGAGCGTGATGCCCGCCTGGGCCACCAAGGCCCAGCGGAAGATGCGATCCTTGGCAAAACGGTCCGCCATCCATCCGGCAAGGGGGCCGAACATCACGAAGGGCACGACCAGCAGCAGGGCAAGAATGCTGACGCAGTGGGCGGCCTGCGCCGGGCTCAGCACGGCCGAGGCCAGGCCAATCAGGACCAGCTTGACCGCATTGTCGTGGAAGGCCACTTGGGCCTGGGCCAGAAGGACCCGGACCAGTCCGGGGCGGGTGGTTTCGTTTTCCATGCGTCCACCCTGCGTGGTTTTGAAAAATACTTCCAATCGATAATCTGTATTGTAGTATTGATTCTATCAATGTCTGGCATCTGCTTGCCAAGGGGCCAAGCCGGCCGGACGCAGAACGGAGCGGACGGACGATGATGAATCCCCACCACCTCGAACTTTTTTACTACGTGGCCAAGCATCGCGGGATTGTCGCCGCCTGCCGTCATATCCCCTATGGCGTGCAACAACCGGCGGTGAGCTCCCAATTGATCAAGCTGGAGGAATCGGTCGGCGCACGCCTCTTCGAGCGGAAACCCTTCCAGCTGACAACGGCCGGGGCGGAGCTTTTCGCTTTCATCAGTCCATTTTTTGCCGGTTTGGCGGATGTCGAATCCTCCCTCAAAGGCAGGGTCTTGCGCCAATTGAGGCTGGCCGGCCCCACCCAGTTGATGCGGGATCACCTGCCCGAGCTGCTCACCCGGCTCCAACGGGAGGAACCGGGTGCAAAACTTCGTCTGATCGAAGCCGACCAGCGCACGGCCCAAGATCTACTGCTGCGCGGCGAGGTTGATCTGGCTGTTGCTGTCATGGAGACACGCCCGCCGGCAGGGCTCAAAGTCGATAAGCTGATCGATCTGCCCCTCTTGATCCTGGTCCAATCCCGCAGTCCCTACAAAAGGTCGGTCGATGTGATCCGAGATGGGGCGGCCGGAAAGGTCCCGTTGGTAGCCCTGCCGGACCACGAGCTTCTCAGCAGGTTGTTTCAAACCACCCTGCGTGAAAAAGGCCTCCGTTGGCCCGTCAGCATCGAGGTCAATTCGACCGAACTTGCCGGGCGTTACGTCGCCCTCGGCATAGGGGCCGGCCTTTCAGCCGCCTCCCCCGCCGCTCCACCCGTCCCCGGAGTCCGCGCCCTGGCGCTTCAGGGTTTCCCCACCCTTCCGGTCGCCGCACTCTGGAAGGGTTCACTCACCCCGCTGGCCTCCCGCTTCCTCTCAGCCCTCAGGGCCCGGGCCGCCGCGCAGAAACTCCCCAAACAAAAGCAAGCCCCAGCCTGATCTGCCCTGGCTGATTCCGCTCTCTTCAAATTATCTTGACGTGAAGATATATTTGTTTAGGTTGGGCACATGAGCAAAAGCGCATCCGCCAACGGAGCCCGGGTATTCCTCGCTCTGTGGAAGTCATGGAAAGCGGTCGAATCCTACGATCGTTCCTCCATTGGCGCGACTGGCTTGGGTTTTTCTGATTTTGCGGTCCTGGAAGTCTGCCTCCACCGGGGACCCCTTCCGGTGAACACCATCGGACGCAAGGTGCACCTGACCAGCGGCTCCATCAGCACGGCGGTCGACCGCCTCGAAGGCAAAAAGTTGGTGCGCCGCCAGGAATCCGACGACGACGCCCGGGTCACTCTGGTCGAACTGACCCCGAAGGGACGTCTTCTCATTGAACGCGTCTACCGGGAGCACGCACAGCGGCTCGATTTGCTCTCGGACGTTCTTGGCTCGGACGAGCGCCGCCAACTGGTCCGGCTGCTGACCAAACTGGGACGCCACGCCGAGACCATCCAAGCCCCCCAGCGACCCGCCGGGGCCAATACCTTCAACGATGTGTGAATTTTACCCTCATATCTTGATATCAAGATAACATCCACTAAGTTAAATGAATCACCTCCTGCCATCCCAAGCATCCCCAAACCCCAACCCCCGAAACCCCTTATGAAAAAACTCCTCCATATTGAAGCCTCCCCGCGCAAACAGCGTTCACATTCCCTCGCGGCCGCCCGCCAACTGATCGACCTTTGGCGGCAAAGCCACCCCGATGGAAATGTGGAAACGCTCGATCTTTGGTCGGCGGAACTCCCGCCCTTCAATGAAGCGGCTCTTGACGCCAAATACGCCATCCTCCACGGCCTGCCTCATACGGACGCGGAGAAGGCTGCCTGGGACATCATCGCCGGCTACGCCGCCCAGCTCACTTCGGCGGACGCCATCGTTATTTCCACGCCGATGTGGAACTTCAGCGTTCCCTACATCCTGAAGCATTACTTCGATCTGGTCATCCAGCCGGGTTTGACTTTCAGCTATTCGCCCGAAACGGGTTACACCGGTCTGGTTGCTGGCAAAAAAGCCGTCGTGGTTTACGCCCGCGGCGGGGCCTACGGGCCCGGAACCGGAGCCGAGGCTTATGACCTCCAGACCCGGACCGTGCGTCAGCTTCTCGGATTCATCGGGGTGTCCGATGTGACCGATGTTCTGGTCGAGCCCACCCTCGCTCCGGCTGATGTTCAGGAAGCCTCCCGAACCGCCCTCCAACCTGCCCTGGCCGCGGCTGCCGCCAGCCTTTGATTCACCCACCCAAACCATCCAATCCAAAAATCATGAAAAAAATCCTCCAACAACTCCTCCAAACTGAAAACGCCCTCCACCTGCTGGTCCTCCGGCTCATTGTGGCCATCGCCATCTTCCCACATGGTGCGCAAAAGGCCCTCGGGTGGTGGGGTGGCTACGGATTTGAGGGAACCATGGGCTTCTTTACCAGCAAACTTGGCATTCCCTATGTCTTCGCCCTGCTGGCCATCGCCGCGGAATTCCTCGCCCCGTTGGCCTTGGTGCTGGGCTTGACCAGCCGCATCGCCGCCTTCGGCATCGGTTTCACCATCGCCACCGCCGCCTTCATGGCCCATATCCAAAACGGATTCTTCATCGACTGGATGAATACCCAACAGGGGGCCCATGGGATCGAATACCACATCCTTCTGGCCGGCGCCTCCCTCGCCGTGGTCATCGGGGGTGCTGGCCGCTGGTCGCTCGACCGGCTGATCGCCCGACGCCTGTGAAGGACTTCTCTTGAACCCTAACCCGAACGTTCAACCGGAAATCACCACCATGATCCATCTTCGCAAAGCTTCAGACCGCGGCCATACCGACTTCGGTTGGTTGGACAGCCGGCACACCTTTTCTTTTGGCGAATACCAAGACCCCGCTCACATCGAATTCGGCCCCTTGCGCGTCATCAACGACGACCGGGTGGCCGGGGGCGGGGGCTTTCCCACCCATCCCCACCGTGACATGGAAATCTTCTCCTATGTGGTCGAGGGGGCTTTGCAACACCGCGACAGCATGGGCCACGGCAGCATCGTCCGAGCGGGCGGCGTGCAACGGATCACGGCGGGCCGTGGCATCGCCCACAGCGAATTCAACCCATCGCCCAGCGAGGCTGTCCATTTCCTGCAGATCTGGATCAAGCCCAAAGCCCGTGGGCTGGATCCGGGTTATGCGGAAAAGCAGTTCAGCCGGGAGGAAAAACTCAACCGCCTGCACCCCATCCTGAGCCCGGATGGGCGGGAGGGGTCGGTGACGCTGCAACAAGACGCCGTCGTCTATGCCTCGATTCTGGAACCGGGTCGCCGTGTCACACACGCGCTGCCTTCTCCACGACAGGCTTGGATCCAGATCGTCCGGGGTGCGTTGAAGCTGAACGGGCAAACTCTGGGCACTGGTGACGGCGCCGCAGTGGAAGGGGAAACGGATCTGCTCCTCGAAGCCTCCGAAGAGTCGGAATTCCTGCTCATCGATCTGCCCGACGCGTGAAGGACCCGGCCGGGCCCGTCAGGCTTCGCCGTTGGTGCGGGCATGGACTTCCATGCGCGAGGCCAATTCAAAATCCAGGTCCGTGATGCCTTGGGCATGATGGGTGGTCAGGTCGACTTTGACCGTGGCCCAGACATTCGACCACTCGGGGTGGTGGTTCAACTTCTCCGCTTCCAAGGCACTGGCGGTCATGAACGCAAAGGCTTCCACGAAATTGGCAAACTTGAATTCCCGGTGGAGCTTGCCGTCTTTCAACGACCACCCCGGGATTTGTGAGAGTCGTTCTTGGACAACTGCATCCACCAGCCGTCGGGCCCGGGTCATTTCCCCACCTGCGCGCGAACTTTTTCCCGCAGGGCTCTGATCCCGTCGTTGATGGCGGCAAAGGCTTGGGCGTCGAAGGCCGGCGGTATCGAGACCACGGTTTTTTTGAAGGCGGAGATGCGGGCCAGGGCGGGCTCCAACAAGGTGGACGGCAGTGACTCCAACACATCACTCGCGATCTGCACGCAGGCCGGGTTGTGGCAGTAAAGCAGGATGTCATGCCCGGCCTCCATGGCGAGCCGGGTGGCCGACTCGCTCGGGTAATGGTTGGCGATGGCGCCCATTTCCAGGTCGTCGGTCATGACCAGCCCGCGGTAGCCCAGTTCCCCGCGGAGGAGATCGGTCACCACTTTGCGCGAAAGCGAAGCCGGGAGGGCGTCGCTGTGCCAGGCGGGAAAGAATCCATGCCCGACCATGAAGGCGGAGGCGTGGAGGAAATTGCGGAAGCTTTGCAGTTCTTCTTTCTCCATTTCGGCGCGGGTGCGGTCGATGCGAGGCAGTTCCCCGTGGGGGTCGAGGGCGCAGTAGGTGTAGCCCGGGAAATGCTTGGCCGTGCCACGCACGCCCTGCGATTCCATTCCCCTTAGGAAGGCCGAGGCGTTGCGCTGGACTTCTTCCACTGTGCGGCCGAGGCAGCGGCCGCGCAGGGAATTGTCCCGCTCCTCATCGATGCTCCAATCGACCACCGGGGCGAGATTGAGGTTGAAGCCGAAGAGCTTGAGCAAGCGTCCCGTCAGCACACCATGCTCCTCACACCAGTCTTCGCGCCCGGCCAGGCAAAGATCGTAGCCGGAGGGCGGTTCCTGGCCGATCAACTTGAGGCGCGAAACCCGTCCTCCTTCCTGGTCGATCGTCACAATGGGGGTCTGGTGGCAGAGTTCGTAGAACTCCGAAATGAGCCGGTAGACCTGCTCGGCCGAGGCCAGATTGCGTCCGAAGAGGATGAACCCACCGGGCTGGACGCGGCGGATGAGGTCGCGCAGGCCATCGGTCAGTTCGGGGCCGGGCACACCCATCACGATGGGCTGACCGGTGAGGGAAGGGGCAGTCATGAGCGGTGGATTGTGCCTCCCCGCTTTGCCAACGCACGCCGATTTTTACGAGCTCACCACTTCCAAGAGACCCCGCCATAGAAGGCGCGACCCGTTCCCGGGAAGAAAACCCGCCGGTCCGCACCGCCGGCATCGGCGATGACGGAGACGTCGGCGATGAACGTATCATCTCCGAGGTTCTGCGCTTCGAAAAACACCTGTATCCCCTGTGGTTTGCCATAGCCTGCCCGAAACCCGAAGAGCGCAAAGGCGTCGCTCTTCAAGCTGTTGGCATAATCAACCGGGATCCCCAACGGTTGCACCTGCACCTCGGGCACCAGATAAAAGCCGGATCCATGTCGCAACTCCAAAGCGCTGCGCAGGACCACTTCCGGCACCCCGGCGATGCGGTTGCTGCCGAATTGGGGATCACCGACGAGGTGGAAGTCGTTCCAGGTGGCCTGTTGTGTCAGCCGCACCGAATGGCCGGCGACGTTGTCCACCGGCTGGAGGAATTCCCAGGACACTTCCGATTCGATGCCACGATGGATGGATTCCGGTGTGTTGCGGGTGTCGGTGGAACCCGGGGCATTCTCGGTGATGAGGTATTCATCCTCCAGCCAGGCGTGGTAAAAAGCCGCGTCCCAGGCCAGTTTCCCGAAAGTCCCGCGCGAGCCGATTTCCAGAGTGGTGGATTGCTGGACATCGAGCGGGAAAAAGTTGGCGGCACCCACCCGGTAGAGGTCGGCTTGGGTCGGGGGTTCCTGGGCGTGCGCGGCGTTGGCATACACTTGCACGTCATCCACGGGCCGGAAGACCACCCCGATGGCCGGATTGACCAGGAAATAATCGACTTCGTCGGCGGTCCGCTGCTCGCCCGCACCCACCACCCGGTCTGAGAGTGCGCGCAGGGCGTAACCCATGTGGAGCGAGGTCACCAGATGCCACCGATCGACGAATTCGACGTCATGCTGGAGGAACAAGTCAGAGTTGGCAAAACGGTCCCTGGTGTCGTCGACCACGGCACCCCGATTGCCCCCGCCGGTGTTTTCGTAGCTCGTTTCCTCATTGCCCGCCGCGCCGCCGGTCAGGCTTGCGGAAAAGAGCTGTGGACGTCCGGCCAGTTCTGCCTCGCGGGTCCACTTCACGCGCGCCCCGCTGTCCCAGCCGTCGGTGTCAAAAACCCGGTTGCGGGGATTGCGGATGGAGGAAGCGGTGAACCAGGCCCCGCCCTCGATGCGGTCGTCCGTCCCCTGCCAGGCAAACCGGTCGGCCACGCGGTGCCACACCAATTCATCGCGCCAATCGGCCAGCACGCGGTCGAAGGCGGGGGCCGGGCTGGAGGCGGCCTGTCGGCGGTCACGGCCGATCTGCGCCAGGGTCAGGGCACCGGGCAATTCTTCGTCGCTCTGGAATCCGGTGTAGTACAAACGGTTTTCCCAGTGACCCGGATCACCCCAGCCGAGGTTGACGGTGGCGTGTTGGCGGTTCAATTGGCCGTGCTGCCGGAAGCCATCGGCGGTGGAGTTGGTCAGGGAGGCAAAGCCATCGACCGTATCCGTGGCCCAGCCTCCGGCGACGTGTTGGCGATAGCTGCCATAGCTGCCGAATTCCGTCCGCGCTTCGGCTTGGGGGAGATCGCGGCCGGTCCGGGTGATGAAGTCCAACGAACCACCCAGCGCGTTGGTCACTCCTCCTGCCGAATTGGCGCTGCGGAACACCCGGACATGGGAAAGGGCGAGGGGTTCGACCGCCCCGAGAAAATCAAAGTCGGCATCCGACACGTTGAGCGGCAGGCCGTCGAGCTGCAGGGCGATCCCGCGGGTGTCGGCATTTCGGGCCAGGCCGCTGCCGCGGAGGGAAAAGCGCGTCTGGGCGGAGCCGTTGCGCGAACGGCTGTATAGACCGGGGACTTCGAGAAGACTGTCGGCGAGCGTGGCTGGGGCACCCTCCTGAACCCTTTCCAGTTCCTCCACCGAGACCGCACCGGCCAGCCGTTCCAGTTCCAGCCGGGAGGAGGGGACCGTGGGTGAGACCCCCGCCCGGTCAGCATCCGCCCGGACCACGATCGGTTCTTGGACCGCCGCGGCCGCGCCGACCCAAACCAGCAGCCATAGAACTCCGGACCAGATCCACATGCGCTCCAAGCTGGAGGACCGGTGCCCCTCCGACAATCCCGGTCTTGGTTTACCGTCATCGGGCCTGCGCCCTAGAAGCTTGACATTTATCGTATTTTCAGTATTTATTGAAAATACAAATGAGCGATCCCCATCCCACACTGGAGCAGGCCCGGGACGAATTCGTCACCCAGTGGGGGACGATCGGCAGCGCCTGGGGGATCAACCGCACCATGGCCCAGATCCATGCCCTGCTCATCACCACCCCCCAGGCCCTGACCACGGACGAGGTCATGGAGGAATTGAAGATCAGTCGCGGCAATGCCCACATGAACCTGCGTGAACTCTGTGGGTGGGGGCTGGTCCGCAGCGTGATCCGCAAGGGCGAAAGAAAGGAATACTTCGAGGCCGAGAAAGATGTCTGGAAGATGTTCACCATCATCGTGCGCGAGCGGAAACGGCGCGAGATCGAACCCGCGCTCCAGGCGCTGCAGCGCTGCAAGGAGCAAACCAAGGGGCTCAAGGGCGATGCCGCCACCGCCTTCCACCAACAAATCACCGCCCTGGCCGACTTTGTCGCCCTGGCCAACGGGGTCATGGACAAAGTATCGACCGGCCCGGCCCGCGTCTTCCTTCCCCTGGCCAAGAAACTGATCAAATGAACCGCTTTTTATTTGCCACTTATTTTCAATATTTCCTGAATCTCCCATAAACATCAACAGAAAGACCCGACCATGACCCCGATCCTCTGGACTTACACCGCCTACGTCACCCTCAGCCTGGCCCTGACCATCTGGGTGGCCCGCACGCTGCACAAGGGCGGGCGGGTCTTCCTGGTCGATGTCTTCGGCGGGAACACCGAACTGGCCGATTCGACCAACCACCTGTTGGTGGTCGGATTCTATCTCATCAACCTGGGCTACATCGCGCTCAACCTGCGCTATGCCTTTGAAATTGATACCACCCGTGCGGGGGTGGAAGTCCTGAGCGGAAAAGTGGGCGGAGTGCTGGTGGCCCTCGGCCTCCTCCACTTCTTCAATCTCTTCGTCTTCTCGCGCATCCGCCGCCGTGCCCTCCGCGCGGGATGCGAAGCCCCTCCCCCGATCCCGGCGCAGGGACTGGTCCAAACCAACCTCGAAACCTTCAACCCGTAAATGGGGACGACACCCAACAGATTCAAAAAAATGAAACGATTGACGGTGTTGTATGACGGCTCGTGCGGGTTCTGCTGCCGGTGCCGCGATTGGCTGGAGGCACAGGACCAGATCATTCCCCTGGAATTCCTGCCGTTGCAATCAGAGGAAGTGGCCCGGCGATTTGGTGACCTGCGGCAGATGCGACCGGAGGAACAGATGCTGGCCATTGCCGACAACGGCGATCTCTGGATGGGCGATGCCGCATGGGTGATGTGTCTATACACCCTGCGAGATTACCGGGATCTGGCCGACAAGTTTGCTCACTCATCCTTCCGGCCTTTGATCCGAAACCTGTATCGCCTGATTTCCTCGAATCGCCACCGGGTCTCGAACCTGCTCGGCCTGCAACCCGACGGGTTGAAAGACGCGGCCATGGGCGTTCTCTGTCATACAGGGGGCTGCAGCCGATGAATACGTTTCGCTGGATCGCGCGAGCTATGGCCGTGCTCAATGGACTCCTGGGCATACTCGCGGGCATCTATCTCATCTTCCCGGTCGCTTATCTCTTTCAATTCCGTAATTGGAAAGAGGCTGCCTGTTCGTTGGGCTGCATCCTCATCGCCATCCCCGGATACGTGCTCTGGTGGACCTACCTCCAAGCAAGCCGCAATAAGCCCACCCAGCGCTACCTGTGGTTGGTCAGTGCCGCTTACAATGGACTGGGCGTCGCCTTGGGCTTGTTTGTTGCCTACCAAACCCACCATCTACCCCCGTTGTTATTGTGGCCCGTCATCATGACCGGCCTCAGCCTTTGGGCGTGGCGGTTGGCCTCAAGGGGGTCCTTGTGAATCTGATCTACGGGGTCTTGTCTTTTCTGGGACCGGGACTGTTAGGCCATTCGCTCGCGTCGGCCACCGGCGGTCTCACGCACCAAGATGGCATCCTGCTGATGTGGGTCCTGCCCGGCTTGGCCTGGGTTCTCTTCGGGGCTTTGTGCCCGCTGATCTTTGGCTGGAGTCTCATGACTGCCGCCCGCATTTGCCTGCGCAGCATGGCCGCGGGCTCCATGCTGCTGGGTCTCGCTTCGCTGGGTTCCTGTTTTGACTCAGGGATTGCTTGGTATGTGGTTTCGATATTGGCCTCGCATGTTCTCATGCTGGGCGTGTTCGTATTGAACGGACGCCGGCTGGGAACCTCAGTTATCAATTTGCTCATCGGTTGGTTCATCGGACTCGACGGGGCGGCACTCTTTCTGACAGGAGCGGTCTTATGGGTCTGATCTCCCTTCCCCCCAACCCCCTGGCCATGCGAGGCCGCCTGGCCCGCTGCTGGTTGGTGGTTTACCGGGCACCCATCGAGTCGGTGCAGGCCCGTCTGCCCGGGGGCTTGGAGGTCGTCGAACACTACGGGTTTGGATTCTACCATTGGGTGGTGTGTGAGGTGCGCCACATGCGGCCGGCCCCATTACCGCCGTGGATGGGTTTTCACTACCACCACGCCGCCCTCCGCATCCTCTGCCGGGCCCGCCTGGCCGACGGCTCGATGCGGGCGGGTCTGTATTTTTTACGCAGCGACTGCGACCTGCCTCCGTTGGTTCCCATCGGCAACATCATGACCGACTTCCAATTCCACGCCTCCCGCGTGGCCTGGCAGGAAAACGGTCCCCGGACCCAGATCCAAATCGGTGGATCGCAGCCCGCCCGGTGGACTTTGGACCGCGCGGCCTCCCTGCGTGACCGCGACCACTCCCCCTTCCACAGTGTGGAGGAGGCGGTTCGTTTGTTGAAGTATCCCGCCTGCGCCCTTTCGCATAGGGGGGACTCGATCCATGCCCTCACGATCACCCGCGACGAAAGCCGGTGGTGCAGCAGGCCGGTGGCCGTGCTGGACGAGGATGTTCCGGTGATGCGGGAGGCGGGGGCGGAGCTGGAGATGGCATTCGAGGTCGATCCCATCGATTACCAATGGGACCGGGGCCGGCGCATCCGTTGAAACCTCCCGCTTGCGGGATGGATGGGAACAAGGTTAACTTTCTCCGTCCATGATGCAGATCGTTTTCACGCCCACCAGTTCCGCAGAGATGTCGCAGATGCCGAAGCTTCTGCAATTGGAGGTGCTGGACCAGTTCCATGTCCTGACCCCCAATTTTTTTGAGGAACACCCCGACCTGTTCGGGGTCATCACCCAGGACGAGCGGAAGCTTTTCCGCTACCGGGCCAAGGACTACCGGATCTATTTTGAGAAGACCAAGCAGGGGTTGACCGTCCACCGCGTGCTGCACAAAAACACCCTGAAGGATTTTTTCTTCCGTTCTTCCCTTCCCGGAGGTGAGGACGAGGAACTGCAGAAGAACCCCCAGTTCTGGAAGATGATCGACGACCCCGAACGCCATCGCGGCGACAGTCCCCCTCCCGTGTGACCGTTCGCTTCCTCCCGGGGCTGTTGGAGCGGATCACCGCGAAAGGGCGGATCAGTCCGTTCGGGGGTATTCTGGCCCTTTCAGCCACCGGCCACCTCCTCCTGCTGGTGGCCATTCACGGCCTCCCGCTTCATGCAATCCGAAAGGGTTCCAGTCCGGTGCTGCCGGCGGCTTTTGCCGAGGGACTGAACAGGCCGGAAATCGAAACCGCCCAGAAAGAAGAGGTGTTTTTCCGCATCCCGGTGGCGGGCACGCCGGCCAACGTCGGAGAACCCTCCTCTCCGGCCGTCCCGGCCACTTCTCCTGCGACGATCACCACCCGTTCTCCTTCGTCCCCGGCGTCGGCGGTTCCCGGCGCTGCAACGGGAGCGGCCCGGCCATCCTCGCCCCCGAACGCCGGCACCGCCGCATCCGGACCACGCACCGCACCCACTTTCTTCGGACGACCCTTCACCGGCGGCACGGTGGTCTTTGTCATTGATGTTTCCGGGAGCATGTTGGAAAAGTCCGGCAAGGGGAATCGGTTGCGTGAAGCCTTTGACGGCGTGGCCCGTGCTCTGGAAGGCCTGGAGGCCGGCCAACGTTTCAACATCCTGCTTTTCGCCGACCGTGTGGACGCCTTCCGACCGGGCCCCGTGTCGGCGGAGTCGGGCCAAGTCCTTGCCGCCCGGCGTTACCTGGAAAGCGGGGTGGATTGCGGGGGCAGCACGAACCTGCAGGATGCCCTGCGCCTGGCCCTCTCCATGGAGGCCGACACCCTTCTTTTGCTGAGCGACGGCGAGGCCAACTCCGAGGATGCGGCCATTGTGGCCGAGGTGAACCACCTCCAGAACCGCAGGGGACGGCGCACCCGCATTGATGCCGTGGGCTTCTACCTCACGGGCGGGAGCCGGCCGGAGGTCTTACTCCAGCGACTGGCAAGGGACAGCGGCGGGCAATACGCCTCATGGAAGCCGCAGGACATCCGGCGCTGACCGGGGGTCACTTCTTGCCGAACATCTTCGTGAAGAGGCTGTTGTCGCCCTTCTTGGCCCCTTCACCGGTGAGGTTTTTCCAGGTGATGGGCCCCTCGAGCTTGCCGGATTTCTTCATCAGCGCCTTGGGGTCGATCAACTGGGTCTGACCGGATGCGGCCAGGGTGGAGACATTCAACTGCTTGGTCGTCAACGCCACCTTCTGGGCATCGAGGTTGCGGCGCAGCTTCAGGTTCATCGCCACCATGACGGAACCGATTTGGAAGGCATCTCCCGGCTGGAGGATGCGTTCGGCGATGATCTCGTTGTTGATGCGGGTGCCGTTGGTCGAACCAAGATCGACGACGCGGATGCAGTGTTTTTCCAGGGTGATCTTGCAGTGGTGGCTGGAGACCGAGGCGTCCGGGAGGATGATGTCGCAGTCCTCCCCGCGCCCGACCAGGGAGACGGCCTTCTCCAGGTAAAAAAGAAAACCGCGGAAGGGGGTGTTGAGGACCTCGAAGGAAATTTGGTATTGGCCCAGATCCATCAGGCGGATGTCATCCGGTTCATGGGTGCTGTCGCCAAAGTTTCTTTGCAGCGACTCCATGTCGGTCTGCTGGGTGTCCTCGAGCTGGGCGTATTGGAAGAGGAGGGCATCGACCGGGTGCCTCGACTGCACGACCGGGGGGATGGCTCCTTCCTGCCAGCTGATGGTGACCGGATCCCAGCCCATGGCTTGAAAAAGCGCGATGATGCCCCTTTGCCCTTCGGACTCGGCGTGGATGACCTCGCCGTCCATCATGTAGATGAGGGCGGTGCCCAAATCACTCTGCACGGTCATGCACCCGGTGTTCCGGGACTGCCCGTGGAACTGGAGGTATTCGGGTAGGAGCGCGTTGGCCATGGTCGGGGAGGCAATTAAAACTGGGGCTTCATCGGCGGGTTCTTCAAGCCGAATCTACCCCCAACATGCCCCAGCTTTCCCGATTTCCAAGGTTTACCTTCTCCCCGTCTCCGTTAATGTTCTGCCAACGTGTCCAGCGCCCTTCCAGTCCATTGCTCCTCTCTCCTCCACCGCCACCTCCGCCGGTGGCCCCTGCTTCTCTTGGCCGGGGTTTCCCTGGTGTGGGTTTCCTGCAGCACGCCTCCCCCCATGAACCGCCCCATCGCCCTGCTCACCGACTTCGGTTCCCAGGACCCCTACGTCGCCCAGATGAAGGGCGCCATCCTGTCCATCTATCCCGATGCCCGGCTGGTGGACCTGAGCCACACCATCCGGTCCCACGACGTCCGCCAAGGTTCTTACTTCCTCGACAAGGCGGTCCGTCATTTCCCCGCCGACACCATCGTGGTGGCCGTCGTCGATCCCGGAGTGGGCTCGGCCCGCGCCGCCGTGGCCCTGCAAACCCGCACCGGCCGTATTTTCATCGGACCCGACAACGGCCTGTTCAGCCATGTCGTCCTGCGGGAAAAACTCGCCGAAGCCCGCTCGATCGAAAACCGGGAACTGTTCCGCACCCCGGATGTTTCCTCCACCTTCCATGGCCGCGATATCTTCGGACCGGTCGCGGCCCACCTCGCCGCCGGGACCTCCTTCTCGTCCGTCGGCCCGGTGATGAAGAAACTCAATCTCCTCTCCATCAACCCACCCGCCACCCTCGGCGACAAAGTGAACGGCGAAATCTCCCACATCGACGGATTTGGCAATGTCCTGACCAACATCCCCCGCGAATTCCTCGACCCCATGCCCAAGAACGCCCTCCTCCGGGTGCTCGTCGGCGGCAAAACCTACTCCCTGCCCTTCATCGCCAACTACGCCGAAGCCCCCGACAAACGCCCCTTCATCCTGATCAACAGCGACGACGAGGCCGAGATCGCGGTCAAGGAAGGCTCCGCCGGCCAGTTCCTCAAAGTGGAAGCCGGGCAAAAAATCATCCTGCAACGCTGACCCCGGGGAGTCCGACTCTTCAGCCGTCGCACACAAAGGCCTTGCCCGTCCCCGGGCGGCTGCTAGACCTAGTCCTCCTTTTCCACGGAATACCCATGAAAGAAATTCGCAACATCGCCATCGTCGCCCACGTTGACCACGGCAAAACCACCATGGTCGACCAGCTCCTCAAGCAGGCCGGCACCTTCCGCACCAACCAGGTCGTCGCCGAACGCGTCATGGATTCCATGGACCTGGAAAAGGAAAAAGGCATCACCATCCGGGCCAAGAACGCCTCCTTCGAATACAAGGGCGTCCACATCAACATCGTCGACACCCCCGGCCACGCCGACTTCGGCGGCGAAGTCGAACGCATCCTCAAGATGATCGACGGCGTCCTCCTGGTTGTCGATTCCTTCGACGGTCCCCAGGCCCAGACCAAATTCGTCCTGCGCAAGGCCCTCGAAGTCGGGGCCAAGCCCATCGTCGTCATCAACAAAATCGACCGCCCCAACGCCCGTCCCCATGCCGTCCTCGACATGGTCTTCGAACTCTTCCTCGAACTCAACGCCACCGACGAGCAGCTCGATTTCCCCATCGTCTACGCCTCGGGCAAGGACGGCTTCGCGGTCGAGAAATGGGAAGGCGAACTCACCGAAGCGACCAAGAACGCCGGCATGACCTTCCTCTTCGACAGCGTCCTCAAATACGTGCCCGCCCCCCAGCTCCTCCCGCACGAACACTTCACCCTCCTGGTGGCCAACCTCGACTACTCGGACTACGTCGGCCGCATCGCCTACGGCAAGGTCTACTCCGGCACGATCAAGATGGGCGAAACCATCTGGTGCAGCCACGGCGACGGCACCAAGACCAAGGCCAAGGTCACCAAACTCTTCGGCTACCATGGGCTGGAGCAGGTCGAAATCGAATCCGCCACCGCTGGCACCATCATCGGCCTGGCCGGGGTCGAAGAAGTCTTTATCGGCGAAACCATCACCAATTCGGAGACCGCCGAAGCCCTCCCCTTCGTCGCCATCGATCCCCCGACCATCGAAATGCAATTCATGGTCAACGACGGTCCCCTCTGCGGCAAGGAGGGCAAACTCCTGACCGCCCGCCACATCCGCGACCGCCTGATCAAGGAAACCCGCACCAACGTCTCGCTCTTCGTCAAGGACACCGATGCCGCCGGCACCTTCATCGTCAGCGCCCGCGGCGAAATGCAGATCGCCATCCTGGTCGAACAGATGCGCCGCGAGGGCTTCGAGCTCATGGTCTCCCGCCCGCAGGTCATTTTCCAGAAGGACGAGAACGGCAACAAGCTCGAGCCCATCGAAACCCTCTACGTGGAAGTCCCGACGGAAAACCTCGGCGATACCCTCCAGAACCTCGCCAGCCGGAAAGGCGAGATCAAGGACATGAAGCACCAGGCCACCACGGTCTATGTCACCGCCGACATCCCGACCCGCGGCATCATCGGCTTCGAAACCGACCTCAAGAACATGACCAAGGGCATGGGCATCATGTCCCACATCTTCAAGGAATACGGCGCCTTCCGCGGCGAAGTCGTCAGCCGCAACAACGGCGTCGTCATCGCCATGGAAAACGGGGAATCGACCGCCTACTCGCTCTCCGCCCTGCAGGAACGCTGCAAGCCCTTCATCGGACCCGGTGAACCGGTTTATTGCGGCATGATCTTCGCCGAAAACGTCCGTCCCGAGGACATGGTGGCCAATCCGTGCAAGGCCAAAGCCCTGACCAACATGCGTTCGCAGGGCGACGGCAAGGGCATCCAGCTCATGACCCCGATCAAGATGAGCCTGGAACGCGCGCTGGAATACCTGGCCGACGACGAATTGCTCGAAGCGACACCGCTCAGCCTGCGCCTGCGCAAGCGGCACCTCGACCCCAACAAGCGCAAACGCGCCGAGCAAGCCGCATCCGGTTGAACCGGACCGCTCCAGGCGGAGTCGCGGCTCTTCTTCGGAATAGCCTTCAGTCCACTCCCTATTTTTCTGCCATCAATCAGATAGGTGGCCAATGCCAAATCATGTTGAATGAGCCTGTTTCAATCGGAGGGTCGCCGCTTGAAGCGTGGTTGCAAGACGGGCCCCATTTGCTTGCATCACGGGGCGACCAAGCCGCTCAGCGTACGGCCCTCCGGGGCGCTTTCGCGACTAATCAATCGGAGTTGGTATCATCATCCTGCAGCATCCAACTTTTCCAGCATTTCAAAATGCCGGTCTGCATGCTCCAGCGCGGCGCCGTGTTCCCGGGCACAGGCAAAAATCAGAATGTCCGAAGAAGGCACCGTCAATCCCCGCGCCCGCGCGGCATCGGCCAAGTGAACCGCCCGTTGCCACACCGTGTCATCCACCCGAAGACGGGGCAGCACCTCGGCAAAACGGCGCAATACGTTCCGTTCATGATCCGAACCCACCCCGGCCCACAATTCCAACTCCACCGGGGCACACCAAACCGCCTCGCCGTTCCGCAGTAAATCCTCCACCCGCTTCCGCACATCCGCCCGGCCTCGCTTGCGGAGCTGCTCCACCCAGGATGAGGTGTCCACCAACGTCATCGCCGCCGTTCTTCTTTGGATTCCAGCACTTCCAGGGATTCATTCGTAGGGAAGTCGCAGGTGCCTGAAAACTTCAGCAATTCCTCCATGCGGTTCTTGTGGTTGAATGCCTGCAACGCCTGCAAGACCGCTTCCCGTTTCGTGGTCGCTCCGGAGTACTTCATCGCGTCCAAAAGCTCCTGATCGGGAATATCAATGGTGGTCTTCATGACATACAAATAGTGCATATTGATATTCTCCGCAACTGCTTATCATAAGATGCGGGGTATGGTTTCAAGTGGGTGGCTCCAGTATCCGCCCGGGTGGGCTCTGAAACGGTGGCATCAGGTCCGGGCCCGTCTTTTTGCTGGCGTCCGCCGTCCGTCCTCCGGCATCCTGCCGTCATGGCCTCCGTCCTCGAACTCTGCCGCGATCTGGAACAGGTCCGCTTCGCCCCCGGCGAGGTGCTACTGCCCCAGGGCCAGAAGACCGGGTGCCTCTACATCCTGGTTTCCGGGAAACTCGAAGTGGTCCAGCGCGACACGCCCATCACCTTCATCACCGAACCGGGTTCCATCGTCGGGGAATTGTCCGTTCTGCTCGACGTGCCCCACCAGGTCGACGTGAAAGCGGTCACCGAGGTGGTCTGCCACGTGACCCGCGGCGGGCGGGCCTTCCTCAGTTCCACGCCCGAGCTCACCCTCTTCGTGGCCGACTTGCTGGCCAAACGCCTGAAAGGCATGCTTGGCTACCTGGCCGACATCAAGGCCCAGTACGAGGACCGCCAGGACCACCTCGGCATGCTCGACGAAGTCCTGCTCAACCTCGCCCACCGCGTCCCCAAGACCTGAGGCTTCCGGAAGCCAGTCTGCGGCCGTAAGTAGGCTGTTGCTCACCGCGAGGAGCGTGAAGAAAGCGAAGGACGCGAAGTTTTTCGGTTTGGATTGATACAAAACCACAATCATCAGGCCATCGTGCGCCCAGCGGGAGGGCGAAGCTCCTGCAGAGCCGCCTTCGGAAGAAAGACCACTGAACGGCCCGGTCCCGCCATACGACGCTACGGGTGGACCCGGGAGCCTCGCCTTCCCGAAAAACCCGCCGCCTACTCAACGTGTTTGGGTATAACACCAAATTAAGCTGACCAGACGAATCACCTGTAGGGCTGCCGCGAGGTCGCGTCCGCAAGACGCGGTCACGGGACAGTCCCCTGCCGCCGTTCTGTGGCCCCTTGACCCCATTGGCCGCCGAAGCCCCGCTCTCCATTCCCTCTCGACAGACTAACGCCTTGAGCTAGGGTTCTGGGAACGGATCAGGTTGGGTTTCGTGCAAAAGTAAGCTCGTCGTTTAATACACCATTACCTATCTGCCATATCATTCACATAGCCAACAAGTATATGTTTCAAAACCTCTGGAATTTAGAGATTCAGCTTATCCCGGTGATTGTAGCCCTTCTTTTCATTGAGGTGCCCGGAATCATCCGACGTTTTAAGAAACTATTCTATGTCCCAATCTATTTTTCAATTTTCCCCTTTAGGGAACTAAACAAAGACCTCTCAAAATATCTGGCTGATGATTGGTTTTTTGGGGAAGGAGCAAGTTTATCAAAAAAAGAATTGGATGAATTACAGAAAAAGATCGTTCGGAACTCAATTATTTCTATGACTATATCTGTAGTTGTTACACCAGCGATAGCAGGTTTTGCATCAAGCTTTTTTCTGCCTGTGTCGTCTTTTTGGGCCTTTTTATACTTTTCGTAGCATACAAACTAATTGGTTTGGTGCAGTCAGCAATCACCTTTGGTGAACATGCGGTCGCCACCAAAAAGAATATACTTATATATACAATTATTTATTTTGTTTATTTTGGATGTTTTATTACAATTTTTGAGATCAGCTACGATTGGGCGCGTCCATATGTTAAATCTGGTGATCTGATAGGGCTCTGGAAAGAGATTCGCATACTGTTATTTGGACAGATTATAGTATTGGGATTGATCGTCGCGCTTGTAGCGGGTGTTGCAACATCGCTAATTACCGACAGAAAGCTTCGGCAACAATTGCGTGACGACCATCAAAGGTCACTTATCTTCATGGTCTCCTCGAATAGCAAGGCTTCTCCGGAGCGGCCGATCAGATCCTGATTTGATAGCAATTTTGATCACTGAATCATTTTTCAGGCCTGCTTGGTTTCGATTGATTGAGTACCTTTGGTGTAAGTGGCTGTTATTGTTTAACAGGAAGATGGCAGGACATGTATCCATTGGGATAGCCCAAATTCAGTTGCGATATATATCCACAAACCCCACAATTAAAATCTGTTTTGATCCAAGCCTGAACTACGATATTCTGAAGGAATACCATATACAGAAAAAGAGCCTGAATTTTCCGTTACAAGGTAAGATTGCCTCTCATGTGGGCGAAGTAAGAGGCTACTACATGAAACTCATTTATGATTCTTCTAAACAGATAGAGTGGTTGACTTTCGCATCCAGCCAACGCGCTAGGTCGCGCGACTAACGCGGAACACTTGGAATACATCAAAACAACCGAGGCAATACTGAAGCGACAGGGATCATCGTCTGACAATTGACGCAATTGACAGAACCTCTTAAGCAGCACTTCGGCCCGGCCAGTGCGAGTAGTGTTTGAGGACGCCACTATTTGAAAAATAGTAGCAAGACACTGTCAAATGTCAGACGTTGATCCCAAGGCTCAACAAAAAACATATGTCTGACGATCAATCAATATCACTCGTAAATCTAGGCAAGCTTTCTAAGCCTGCGGACACCCTCATCAAAAAAGTCTCTTCGGCTGTTGGAGGTCTATTTGAGCCTTGGCAGATCGAGAGAGTAGCTAAAGCCCAAGCAAAGGCTAATTTAATTAAGGCTCAGTCAGAGATTCAAGTCACTAATCTGCACAGACGAGCAATGTGCCGCTTTGTGGAGGAGGAAGCACAACGACAAGACAACATGGAAAACATAACCGCAAAAGCACTTCCTCAACTTGAGGAAAATTCAGATCCAAGTCTTATCGAGGATGACTGGGTGACAAACTTTTTTGATAAGTCACGTATTGTCTCGGATGACGAAATGCAACAGATCTGGGCAAAGGTATTAGCCGGAGAAGCTAATTCTCCCGGAACCTTTTCAAAACGAACAGTAAATTTTCTAGGAGACCTCGACAAGCGTGATGCTGAGTTATTTCAGAATCTTTGTAGTTTTGGTTGGAATGTTGGGGCATTTACAACATTAATTTTCGATCCGATGGCAGAAATATACAACAAGAAGGGAATCAACTTTAATTCCCTTGTTCATTTGGACAGCATTGGATTAGTGCAATTTCAGGGGCTTGCTGGTTTTAACAGAACTGGTCTACCAAAAATGTTTGCTGCATCATACTGTGGAAAACCACTAAATCTTGTATTGCCTAACGAAGAAAATAATGAGCTGCCTATCGGTCATGTTATTTTAACAAATCTTGGCATGGAGCTTGTTACTGTTTGCAATTCCCCAGGAGTAGATGAATTCATTGATTACGTCAAAGAACAGTGGAAGCAGTTTCTGCCAACATAAGGCATAAGCGAACTATCCGTTTGAGCCAAAGCGCGAAACAAAGCGTAGCATATGGCGCACATGGTATGCACATGGGGTCAGCCCGAGATCTTGACAAAGGGTGGCGTCCAAGCGTCTTGGCCGCTGCCACTAACTTTTCTCAATCTGCACTGTTCACAACTCCAGTGTATCCACTCCTTCAGCGGAAAACCATTGGGCCCGGCGGGCGGCCAGGTCGACCAGGATGCGGGTGGGTTCGCCGCCGATCTGTTTCCCCGGATTGAAGATCCAGGTCTTGCCGATGCGGGCGTGCCAACTGCCTTCGCCGTAAAAGGGTGCGTTGTGGATGTGGCCGCTGAAGACCAAGTCGGGCTGGTATTGCTCAATCCACTCCACCACCACGGGGTCGCCGCCATCGTGCTTTCCGGTCCAGGCCACCGGCGTGCGCGCGGGCGGGTTGTGGTGCAACCAGATCCAGGCCTTCTTGGCGCGGGCCGCGTCCTCCGCCAGCCGGGCCTCGGTCTGGGCCCGGCTGACCGGACCGTCCCACCAGGAGCAGACGCTGAACAACACCCCGTCCTGCTCATGGGAATCGTAGTCCGATTTGATCGAATCTCCTCCCAGTTCCTTCATCCAGCGCGCGGTGCGTTCTCCTGTGGGGGACAGGTCCTGGATGTCGTGGTTGCCCGAGGACGTGAGCAAAACTTTCCCGGCGGAATACCGGCGGAGGTATTTCTGCACCACCACTTCCTGCACTTCCAGATCGACGGACGAACCCATGTCGAGGAGGTCGCCGGCCAGGACAAGGAGGTCGCAGGCGGGGGCGTCCGTGCCGAGCCAGTCGAATTGCCGCAGCGCGTAATGAAGATCAGCCGCGGCCAGGATGCGCATGGCAGTAGTTTGCTTGAGCTTTCGCGGTTGGACAACTCCGATCCTTGCGCTCAAATCGGTGGGTGCTGAAGGTTTACGTTTACGACAAATGCGACACCTGCCGGAAGGCCCTGAAATTTCTCCGCGCCCGCGGGGTGGAATTCCGGGAAATCCCCATCCGCGAAACCCCGCCAAGTGAGAAAGAATTGCGGGCCGTGCTCGCGGCCCAGGGTGGGGACCTCCGGCGACTGTTCAACACCTCGGGCCGGGATTACCGCGCCCTAGGCTTGAAGGACCAGCTCCCCGGCATAAAACCCGCGGAGGCATTGGCATTGCTGGCGGCCAACGGCAACCTCATCCGCCGGCCCTTCGCGATCGGACCCGGGGTCGGCTTGGTCGGTTTTGAGGAAGCGGTGTGGAAACGGGCGCTCATGCCCGAATGATTCACCACAGAGGATACAGAGGAAACAGAGAACAGAGAGGTAGAGGGCGTTGAATCTTTAGTCCCCGAATCCTTTGGGCAGGACCCAAGTGCCTTACGGGAGGGCAAAGCTCCTGCTGAGCCGTAACTATGCAGTTGTTTACCGCGAAGAACGCTAAGTTCGCGAAGTTATACGGATTTTGGCTGGCAAAGACTCCATTCACCGATCGGTCAACCCTAGAGCATTTCCGGATCATATAGACACATAATGTGCATGAGTGAAGTAGTTGATACATTCTTGTGGAGTGAACAGTGACAAGCAGTCTGCGACCGCCCGCATGAGTTCTTCGTAGGTTCTTGCACAAGCCCGGCGTAAGAAGGCTTTGATTTTGGAGAAGGCCATTTCAATGGGATTGAGATCGGGACTGTAGGCTGGAAGGTAAAGCAGATGGGCTCCACGGGCTTCGATGGCTTGGCGCACTCCATGGACCTTGTGACTGGAGAGATTGTCGAGGATGACGATATCCCCCGGACTCAATGTGGCAGCCAGACTTTGTTCGACATAGGCCCGGAACATGTCCCCATCCAAGGCCCCATCAATGAGCAGCGGGGCCGTGAACCCGTCATGGCGCAAGGCCGCAAGGAAGGTGGAACTGTGCCAGTGACCATGAGGCACGGCGTCCCTGCAACGTTCGCCGACCGCGGAGCGTCCATAAAGCCGCGTCATCTTGGTGTTCAGACCGGTTTCGTCTATGAAGACCAACCGACGGGGATCCCACAGGGCTTGCTTTTGCTTCCAGGCAAGGCGTGCCTGCTCAATGTCGGGCCGCTCTTGCTCGGCAGCGCGCAGGGTTTTTTTTAAAGGACAGTCCCAGCTTGACCAGACGATCGGCCACGGCGCTTTTGCCGATCACCACCCCGAGTTCGGTGCGGCAGCGCTCCTTGATCTCTTCCAAAGTCAGGTCGGGCCGGTGAGCAATCCACTGGCGCAGACTGGAGTCATGCCCTTCCAGACGGGACCGCAGGTAGCCGCCCTGCTGCTTGGGCTGATAATGGCCCTGCTGGGTGAATTGGTTCCACAACCGCACGACACTGCTACGGCTGACTTCCATGTGCTCGACGATATCGACGATACGGTGGCCTTTTTTACGCGCTGCAATGATCCGCTTCCTTAAATCTGCACTCAATGGGTTCATCCCCAGTTTGGTACGGCATCGGACAGGGATTGTACAGTCTATTGTGCCTATCTAATCCGGAATTGCTCTAGTTCACCGGGACTCGTTCCATTCCCGCGTGCGGTAACGGCTGGCTTCGAGTTCCTGCGCTTTTGCGATTTCGGCCCGGGTGAGGGATGATTCTTCGAGGGTTCCTTCCAACACCGGCTCGAGGGCTTGGGCCGTATTCCGGGCCAGGGAATCAAAATCGAACTTTCCGGGCAGGATGCTTCCCTGGTGCAGACAGCCTTCCCTTGTCCGGCGCTGGGCCGCTCCCGCCAGCTTGCGGCCCTTCGCGTCCACGATGTCAAAGCGCACGGCCTTTTGGAAACAGGCGTGGTGGTCGACTGCGTCGTTCACCGGAGTCAGGCGGGCATCAATGCCTTCCCGTTGCAAGGCCGTGTTGATTCCGGCGTGGATGGCCTCATAGCTCGGCCCGGTTCCAGCCAGGGTGAGGGGATGATCTTTTGGGAGGACCAGGGTGTAAGTAAAATCCTCGGCGTGGTCCACCAGTCCGCCTCCGGTGTAACGCCGGACGAAGGGCCGGCCTGCCGGGACATCGGACGCTTTTTCAAAATAGCCGATGGAAACCGCCGGCTCGGTCCAGCGGTAGATGCGCAGCACGGGGACACACACCAGGCGGAGCAGGGCCTCGTCGACGGCCATGTTCCAGGCCTTGTCACTGGAAGGGTCGATGATCAGACGAACCGAGAACATCGAACAGAAATTAATCAGCCTCAGGCGGATAACAAAGCAAATCACCTCTTGTTGAAAAAACATTCCACTGGATTCTTCTTGTAACTAAAGCACCTTCGCGTCCTCCGCGTTCCTGGCGGTTAAAAAATCCCCGGTCTTATTTGAATTGCCAGCAGTCTTTTTCTTCCATGACCGAGCGGGCGTCGTGCTTCAGCCATGCCGCGGCAGCGGCATCGTTTTTGAGCGTGGCATCCCAGAAAGCTGTGCTGGTGGCGAGGATGACCCGGTGGTGGTTGGGGTTGCGTTCCTTGTGTTCGCCGGGAAGCTTGCGGTCGGTGAAGACCGAGTGCTCCGCCTGATCTAGAACCAGTTCGTATTTGTCCCCCGGGGGCAGGGCCGGATAAATCTTGAGTCGGTCGGCCGGAGTGACGGAACTGAGGCCCGAGGGAGCACCGTCGTGGGTTCCGGTCATCAAAAGCCAGGGCAGGGCGACCGCTCCAAAACTGGTTTGCGGATCAACCTTGGCCAGTGGGCTGGGGCTCATGATGACGGCGGCCCGGATGCGTGTGTCGGTCAGGCTGGCCCCCTTGCCCAGTATGCCCGTGCCGAGGGACTCGCCTGCAACCGCCTGGGTGGTCATCGCTCCGAACGAATGGCCGGACATGCCGATGTGGGACAGGTCCAGTCTTCCCGCGAGAGCATCCTTGGGGTCGGCGTTAAGACGGGTCAGGAGGTCGAGCGTTCCTTTGACGTCGCGCACCCGGTTCATGAACTGGGCTCCGCTGGCGGCGCGCTTCATGGCTTGAAGGCGTTCTCCCGGTGCCTCGCCCTGCCACACCGAACTGTCGCTGCCGGGGTGTTGTAGAAAAACCGTGACATAGCTGCGGGAGGACCAGTGTCGGCCGAGAAAATTCGATCCCTCACGGGATCCTCCAAGTCCGTGACTGAAGACGATGACCGGGCAGACGGCCTTCTCATTCGGGAGGAAGATGCGCACTGGCAGGATTCGGTCTGAAGAGACGGCAAAATTCCGGTCGATGTAGGTCGGGGCCGGTCCGGTGACTGTCGGATCATACGCTTGGAGGGAGAGCGTCGTCAGAAGCGGAAAAACGAGAAAAACCAACCGTGTGTTCATGGGTTGGTACAACCACCAGCACAGGAAAAAGTTGCCATGGCGCTTCTTGCCGGGGTTTCGTTTGACGGGTTGGGTGGGGCTTGGTATCAGAGCAGGGTGTTCCTCCGTGTTTATGCTTCCATCCTGTTGACGGCCTTCGTGCTGTCCTGCGGCGGCCATTGGGTCGTGTTGCAGGGGGTGGCTTGGGTCAACATGGTCCGGGAATACTCCGAACATGTCCCGGTAGCCCGGGCCATCGAAATGACCCTCAGTGGAAAATTCCCCTGCAAGATGTGCCAGGCCATCGCCGAAAAAAAACAGCAGGAAAAGGAAAAGTCCGATCACGGCAAGCTGCCCGACCTGAAGAAAGATTTCCTCCTGGCCACGGCTCCCGTGGTCGTCCGTCCGGCCCCGTCCCCATGGACATATCCGGTCATTGAGGAATACGCGCCCCTCGTTTCGGGCACCCCTCCAACGCCCCCGCCCCGGTTGGCCTGATCCGTCCTGCCTTTGCCGCCACCCTGGCCCGTCCGCAGGGGATTCTCCGCGCCTGCTGCCGCAGGCCCGGCTTCCTGGCGGTGCGCTGCCTGTGCAGGCCTATCCAACCTACTGACCCAACCCGGGAACCGGCTGTCGCGCCCTGCGACAATCGATTCCCGATAACCTAACAATAAATTTGCCCATCACGATCGATTCAATAACATGAATGCCAAACATCTGCTCCTGGTCGCCGCATCGCTTGCCGGCAGCCTCACCCCGGTCTCCGCCCATGTCAGCGTCAGCGGCGACCGCACCCTCAACAACGGCAGTCCCATCGACAACACCACCCAGGTCAATGGCAACCGCACCGTTTCCAGCAGCTTCGGTTGGGCCGATGCCACCGACGGAAATTGGGGCGATTCCCACCGCCTCACCGCCTTCAAATTCACCCTCGCCACCACCCAAACCGTGGCCATCGAGGTGGCACGTCGCGCGGCCGGCACCGGTCCGGCCAACACCCTCCTCCCCGCCTTCACCCTTTTCCAGACCCCGGCGTTTGTGGCCTCCACCCATGACACCGCTGCGGCCACGGTGTCCTACCTCACCGGACAGTTTGGCACGGGTGCCGTGGGGGAATCGTTCGTCAACACCAACGGCAATGGCGGCTACGAAGCCGGCGATCCGTTCGTGGACACCAACGGCAGTCTGAGTTGGGATCTGGGCGAACAGTTCACCGACCTTGAGGGTGATGGTGTTTGGGAGTTCGGCGACAGTTTCACCGACAACAACGGCAATGGAGTTTTCGATGGGGCGGGTATCGGCGGTTCCGGCAAAGAAGGGGCCTTCCGTGCGCTTGATCCCTGGAAGATCTTCCAGGACAACGTTGCGGGCACGGAAATGGACTTCAACACAGTGATAGGCCATGCCGCTGATGGTACTTCGGTCAACTACGGCGGTGCTTCCGGGATCAACGGGGACGGCGTTGCCGACGGCACCGTGGCGGCTACTTTCACCGATCTGGCACCTGGCGATTACTACCTCTTTGTCGGCGGGGGCAACTACACCGCCCAAAACTCGGCCGATGTCCTGGCCGGAGGCTCCACGTACCGAACCTATGGCATCACCCTGACCGTTTCTTCCGTCCCCGAGCCGTCAACCGGACTGCTCTTGACCGGGGGATTGGTTGCCATGGCGTTCTGGCGCCGATCCCGGGTGCGTCGCTGATTGGATATTGGAATCCCATGCACCCGAACCGTTCCCATCTCGACGCCTGCCGCGGTTTCACCCTGGTGGAACTGCTGGTCGTACTCGGCGTTCTGGCAATCCTGATCTCCTGGGGCTTGGGGACGGTTAGGGGAGGCATGGAAAAAGCCCGGGCTGTCACCTGCCTCAACACCATGAGGCAGGTGGGCACGGCCGTGCAGATGTATGGTGCCGACCACGACAACCGCCTGCCGAATACCAGTCATCGACGGGCTTCCGACGGCAGTTCCCTCTCCTGGACAGTCACACTGAAAGACTACCTTGGCAGTGACTTTTCCCCCCGCTGCCCCTGCAACTCCGAATCGCCCGCCGTAGCCACTTACGGTTGGAATGACTGTTTGACCGATACGGCGGGCGAGGGCATCCCGGCCAGCCGCTGCCGAACCCCGTCTGCCACTTTTTTGCTGGCCGAATCAGCCGACAACTACACGGCGGAACACTTCCATTTTTCCGAAGTTCGTACCCGGGTGACTTACAGCCTTTTCCAAAGGTCCGTTGCCGTCGACCGCCATGGAAAGAACGCCCACTATCTGTTTGTTGACGGCCACGTCGAGGCCCTCACACCCGACCAGATCAAAACACGCCTCAATGCCAACCCCACCTCCGACAACCCCCTGATCAAGCCATGAAAAAAACCTATTTGTTCCCGCTATTCTTCGCCGCATTCGCATTCGCCCTCGATGCCCATGATCACATTGAAGTGGGTTTTGATCCGGCGAATCCCGGCCGGTTGCGTGCCTTCGGAAGTTTCAGCCAGAATGCCACCTACTTTCCGACGGGAGAGTCGCCCAGCCCGGTCAATTATCCCGTCTTTCCGGGCGGCCATCATACGACAGAACTCACTTTCAGTGCCTTTGACAACATTGACACTCCCCCCGGCAATGCCTTTGTCCGCGTCGTTTTGCTGGCTGTCACTGGACCCGCGGGCGGGACTTTTTCGTTCTGGGAAGCCGGATCTCCCGTTGCCACTTGGACGCGCGCCAGCGGTTGGACCAACACCAACACTCCCGGAGACCAACCCTCGATTGTTGTCAGTGAGGATGAAGAGGGTTACGGCCACGTCCACAGCCGGCTGTTTACCAGTGGAAAAGCCGGTATCTACGACGTGACATTCCAGGCCGTCGACGATCTGGGGAACCACACGGCCAGCCTGCCCTTCACGGTGCGATTCACCACCATCGACCCACCGCCGCTTTTGTTGAGCCTGCAGGGGGGCAACGTGACCCTGAGTTTCACCAGCCGGGCGAACCTGAGCTATGATGTCCAGAGTTCCACCACGCTGCTGCCGGGAAGCTGGACCACCCTTGATACGATTGATGGCAACGGAGCCGTGAACGGGTTCACCGAACCGCTCAACAACCGGCCGAAGGTATTCTACCGAATCGTGGAATATTGAAAAGAAAGCGAGAGAGAAGTTAGGTTCACTTCTTCGGTTTGTCTTTTTTTGGTTTTTTGACTTCTTTTTTCCGGCTGTTGTTTCCTTTTCCCATAAGACTCCTTACTTTTTCGCCACTACCTGTTTGGCCAGGATGGCTTTTTGTTTTTGTGCGCTGACGCCGGCCGACTTGGCGGCCTGCTGGGATTTTTGTTTCTGGTTGGCTTTGGGGGATCGGTCGCCCATGAGATGGCCTTGGGTGGGGGTGGCTGGTCCCGGAGAAGAATTCATCCGGACAGGTTTCCACCCTGCGCCTCCATGGGGGAAATAGCAAGGGGGACGGAAATCCGCCTTTGGCTGTCAGCCAACTGTCCTTGATCCCTGGATAGGATGAGAATCGGGATCAGGATGGGGATCGGGGAAAGATCCAAGGAGGGGGGGCGGCCAGGTCGGATTCATCGTGCACACTCCAGACCGGGAGGTTGGTCAGATCCTCGAGGATGGCAGGGTTGGTCTGTGCGGCCAGATCGTCCTCCGCGGTTCCATGTGCGTTCATGACCAGTCCTGTAAGGGGGAGGCCGGAGGACCGGATGCTTTCCACCGTGAGCCGGGTGTGGTTGAGCGTGCCCAAAGCGGCGCGGCAGACGACCAGGACGGGCAGGCCAAGTTCTTGGGCCCATTCCCGCACGGAAATCTCACGGGTGATGGGCACCAACCATCCACCCACCGCCTCGATGAGGAAGGGGCCCGGATGGGTGGCGGCCAGTCTGGCCAGGGTTTCGCGGATGGGAGCGAAGTCGAAGGGGCGGTCCTCGATGACCGCGGCGGTGTAGGGGGCGACCGGAGGTTTCCACCACACCGGGTTGATTTCGTTCAGGGTGAGTGTTTCGTTGTTGGCTGCGGCCAGCATTTCGGCGTCGGTGCGCTCGCCACAGAGGATGGGCTTCAGGCCAAGTGCGGGAAGCCCGCGCATGCGCAGGGCCCGCGTCAGGCCCGCGGTGAACCAGGTCTTGCCCACACCGGTGTCGGTGCCGGTGATGAAAAATCCGTTCAGGGCCATGGAAGAGTCAAGCACATGGGCCCTGGATTGTCTCGCGGATGCTGAGGATCAGGGCGTGGACCATTTGCTCCAGTTCGGCATCGGTGGTGCAGTAGGGCGGCATGAGGAGGAGAACATCACCCACCGGGCGGGTGAGGAGGCCATGATGGAGGGCGCGCTGGCAGACTCTAGCCCCCAGACGTTTCGCCGGGTCGAAGGGTCTGCGGGTGTGAAAATCCTCGACCAACTCAACCGCCAGGATGCTTCCTTCCTGCCGGACATCGCCCACTTGCGGAAGGGCCCAGAAATCCTTGGCCAAGGTTGCCAAGGTCCGGGCCCGGGCGTCGCGGTGGGAGGCGTGGTGGGTGGATTCGAGCAAATCGAGGCTGGCCAGGGCGGCGGCGCAACCGAGGGCGTTTCCGGTGTAGCTGTGGCCGTGGAAAAAAGTCCTTTCCGGGCCGCCGCCGAAACCCTGGAAAAGTGTTTCCGTCGCCAGAGTGGCGGCCAAGGGTAGGTATCCGCCGCTCAGGCCCTTGGCCAGGGCCAGCAGGTCGGGTTGAATGTTTTCTTTTTGATAGGCAAAAAGCGGGCCGGTGCGACCGAAGCCGGTCATGACCTCGTCGAGAATGACGAGGGCGCCGTGCTGGCGGGCCAGGGCGGTGGTCTTTTGCAGGTAGCCCTCCGGGTGCATGAAGAACCCCGCGGCACCCTGGACGCGGGGTTCGAGGACCCAGCCCGCCGCAGTTTCGCCGGTGGAGGCAAAGGCTTTCTCGGCTTCGCCAACGCATTCCCATTGGCACTGGCGGGTGGTGCGGGCATCGGTCTTCTCCGGGGCGGCGCGGTTGAACGGGCAGCGGTAGCAGGCCGGGGGCATGACGGGCTTGGTTTCGAAAACGATGTCGCGGTAGACATGATGGAAGAGCGGGCTGTGGCCCAGACTCATGGCTCCCACGGTGTCGCCGTGGTAGGCCGAACCGAGGGAGAGGAAGGTCTTGCGCCGGGGCTGGCCGTTTTGCTGGAAGAATTGGTAGGCGATTTTGAGGGCTGCTTCCATGGCGGTGGACCCGTCGTCGGAGAAAAAGGCGCGCGTCAGGGGAGGTCCGGCCAACGTGGCCAGACGGGCGGCCAGTTGCGGGGCGGGCAGGTTGGTCAGGCCGAGGAAGGAGCTGTGGGCAACGCGGCCCAACTGATCGAGGATGGCCTGGTTGATTTCTGGGCGGCGGTGGCCGTGGAGGTTGGTCCAGATGGAGGAATTGCCGTCCAGATAGCACCGCCCTGCGGTGTCGGTGAGTTTGGCCCCTTCGCCGGAGGCAATGACGATCGGCTCGAAAGTCGAATCGAGCCAGAGGTCGTTCGGGGTGAACGGGTGCCAGACGTGGGCTTTGTCCAATGCGATTTCGGGAACATTCATGGTTTTCCTGAACTCCCCATCAGGGGCCTGAGGTGCGAGGCCAGGGAGAGGATGTCTTCTTCGCGGTGGGCGGCAGTGAGGGAAATGCGCAGGCGGGCGTCGCCTTTGGCGACAGTTGGTGACCGGACGGCTGGAACATAGATCCCTTTCTCCAAGAGGGTTTCCGACCAGCGGGTGGCTTCGGCTTCCTGGCCCACCGGCACGGGAACAATCGGACTGTGTATCTTCAAAGCCGGGAGGGCGTGCAGGAGTTGTTCCAAATGACGGGCCAGGCGCAGCCGCAGTTCGTGGCCTTCTTTGGAAAGGACAAGGTCCACCGCCGCGGCCGCGGCGGCCGCCAGCGCGGGGGGTGGTGCGGTGGTGAAGAGGAACGAGCGGGCCCGGTTGACCAGCAGTTCGATCAGGGCATTGGATCCGGTGATGAATCCTCCGGCGGTGCCGAGGGCCTTGCCCAGCGTGCCCATCTGCACTTCAACCCGGCCCTGGATTTGGGGCTCGTTGCACAGGCCGCGACCTTCCGCCCCAAAGACGCCGGTGGCATGGGCCTCGTCCACCATCAGCCAGGCGCCGTAACGTTCTTTGATGTCGCAAATCGCCGACAAAGGCGCGGTATCGCCGTCCATGGAATAGACCGACTCGACCACGATGAGGATGCGCGCGCCGGCTTCTTTCTCGCGGGTCCAGCGGCAGATGTCCTCCAGGTGACCGGGCTGGTTGTGTTCGAAGACGCGCAGCGTGGCTCCGGATAGCCGGGCCCCGTCGAGCAGGCAGGCATGGGCTTTTTTGTCGAGGATGACGGTGTCGCCCGGTCCGGCCAGGGAGGGGAGGGTGCCGCAAGCGGCTGCGTAACCACTGGTAAAAAGAAGGGCCCGGGCACTGTGTTTCAGGGCGGCGATCTTTTCTTCCAAAAGAGCGTGAGGGAATTGGTTGCCCGAGAGGGTGCGGGCGGCGCGGGCGCCGACCGGGGCGTCATCCAGTGCCGCCAGTGCCGCCTCCCGCACTTTGCGGTGGGAGGAGAGCCCAAGGTAATCGTTGGTGGAAAAGAGGACGGTTCCAGCGGGCAGGACGCGCAACTCCCGGGTCAGCTCCTGCTCGGCATCAAGACGGAGTTCGTTCTGTAACCAGAGGTCGAAGGTCATCGCGGACGGCTACTTCTGATAATTATAAACTTCGGCGAAGTTGCCATTGTGGATGTCGAGGGTCACGGCCTCCCCGGCTTTTTTGATCACCACGGGGATGAGCCAATAACCGGCGGCGTAGTGGCTTTTGTATTGGCCGTAGATCCTGTAAGAACCGGGCTTGAGGGCCTTGAATTGGTATTTGCCCGAGGCATCGACCGTGGCGCGGGCGATTTCATGGCGGATGGCTTCCACCCCGATGGCCTGGAGGTCGAGGTTGTTGAAGCCGTCGTTGAAACGGAAGCGGGAGGCCCGCTCGCGCCAGCGTTCCTCGCGGACTTTTTTGATCTCGGCGGCGGCGGGTTCCGGGACCAGAACGAGTTCCAGCCCGGCCAGGTATTGTTTGACGTCGCTGCGCAGCTCGATGGTGGCCGTGCCCGACAAGGTGGCCTCGAGGGTGGCAGGGGCCGTGGGTGGCGTGGTGGCCGGGGCTTTTTTATCAGCGGCCCGGAGGGGGACCGGCGAAAGCATCAAGGTGGGTAGGAGAACCAGGGTGGCGGCCATCGATTTCATACAATCATCATCATAGACCAGAGAAGGGGACTGTCGATGCCGGGAAAAGCCATGGACCCTTCCCACTTGCCACCCTCCGGGGCCGGGTTACTTTTTCGGGATGCTCTCCGACACCCGTTTTGACCGTTTGGCCGAAGTCTTGACCGGATACTCCACCGATTTGAAAAAAGGGGAAAAGGTATTGATCGATGCCTTCGATATTCCCGACGAGATGGTGGTGGCCTTGGTGCGCGCGGTCTACAAG
Source organism: Candidatus Methylacidiphilales bacterium (assembly GCA_033875315.1). Lineage (NCBI taxonomy): Bacteria > Pseudomonadati > Verrucomicrobiota > Methylacidiphilae > Methylacidiphilales > Methylacidiphilales bacterium. The sequence continues at coordinate 108,288 of JANRJG010000014.1, read as the reverse complement.
CGCGGCGCCATCCCGTATGTGCAGCAACACCATGCGCGGGTGGGACGGGCCGTGATGCTTGGGATCACGGAGGAACAGCTGAAGTTCGGCGGCCGGATCGAATTGCAGCGGATGAAAGGCATGCAGGCCTACATCGCCCTGCGCGGCTCGCACAACATCTTCGAGTCCTCCGACATCCCTTCCGAGAAAATGAAACTGGCCGGGAAGATCCTCCGCCCGGTGATGGATTGGCGGATCAAGAAGACCAAGTGGGTCGTCCTGCGCTGGCCGACCCCGGCCATGGCCCAGCAGGCGCAGATCAGTACGGAACAGTTCGAGGACTTCTACTTCCGCGTCTGCACGCTCGACTACCGGAAGATGGTCCCGGGGATGCAGGCCCTGCAACGGTTGATGGCCAAGACCGACCGTGTCCATCTCAAGGGGCCGGGCACGGACCTGCGCTTTTCCATCAAGGACATCGGCGCGGTCATCTGCGGCGGTGAACGCAACATCCCCGACGGCGAAGTCTATTCCTGTCCGGTCAAGGACAGTGTCGAAGGCCAGGTCAGCTTCAACGCGCCGTCGCTCTACCAGGGGGTTTCCTTCGACAACATCTGCCTGAAGTTTTCCAAGGGCAAAGTGGTGGAGGCGACGAGCAACAACACGAAGCGTTTGAACGAGATCCTCGATTCCGACGCCGGGGCGCGTTACATCGGGGAATTTTCCCTAGGCTTCAATCCCCACATCCTGCACCCGATGCGGGACATCCTCTTTGATGAGAAGATCGCCGGGTCGTTCCACTTCACCCCCGGGCAGGCCTACGAGGAAGCGGACAACGGCAACCGTTCCCAGGTCCACTGGGACATGGTCTGCATCCAGCGCAAGGACTACGGCGGGGGCGAAGTGTGGTTCGACGGGAAACTCATCCGCAAGGACGGGATCTTCACCACGCCGGAATTGAAGGCGCTTAATCCGGACCGGATTTTGGGGAAGAAGTGAAGTGCTTGTCGCCACGAACTCACCTTCGTGGCGACAGTCTGCAAAGGAGGTCAGGGGAGCCTTTTGAGTCTGGATTGCCCTTTTCCGGCTTTTCTTGACGTTTTTGGGGTCGGCTGGCGTGTGTGCACCGGAAATTCCCTTGGACTCGGTCAATCCGACTTCCTTTTGAAAAAAAGCAGTGTTTTGCATCCCGTCCCCATGGCAAAGTCCCATTAATCAAAAATCACGGAAGTTACACAAGAACCCCCAACGCTCTCTTTTTTACTGATCGCTTCAACTTTAATCAGAAACTGCCCCATGAGCACAAACAACACCGATGCTTTTCCAGAAGCACCCCGGATCCTTCTGTTGGCTGGTTTGCACGGTTCAGGCAAAACCACCTTCATCAAAAAGCAAAAAGAACAAACCGATTTTGTGTGTTTTGATGATTTTATGGACAATGCCCTCAACCATGAGGGCTATTTCCGCAACTGCCGTTATCGCGCAGCCATCCACGAAGTCCTCAAACTCAGAAAAAATCTGATTCTGGGAGATGCGCGCCTGTGCGAACCCGCTTTCAGGGAAGAATTGCTCGCCGATCTGGCCGGCCTTCTCGAGCCCTATACGTTGTTCTGGCATTGTTTTGTCCCAGATTATGCGGCCTGTTTGCATAACATTCTTTACCGGGAACAGAGTATCAAATCGGGCAATCTCCAGACTGAGAAAACCAACAATCGAAGGCTGTGCCGGCTTTACACCTACCCGCCCGGTTCGACCATCCATCCGGTCACAAGAGCCAATCTTTCCCCGGGTGGATCGGGCCGTTTGAAGCTCGGATTGGCGGATCTATTGGTTCAAATCAAAACCCATCCCTTGAGCATCGGCCTCTCAACGATCCTTGACAGAAGCAAGCTACGCTCCATGAAATTCCTCGGGTTGCTATTTTTCCAAGAAGGCGGTTTTGCTGAATAAGTTGAGAATCGGAGAGATTGTCCGTAACCAAGCGTGCCCGCGCCGGAGATCAGAAAGCCATCTGGAGATCTTGGGTTGCCACTTCGCCCAGAGCGTTTGCTGTTCAATCATCGGTTCGTTCCCGCCCGCTCTGGATTAAAGAGAACGCGCACAAGAGCAAATAAGAGAAACGAGTTGAAACCACTGCTAATTAAACGCCAAGCGCTCTAATTCTCCATTCGAGATGGGGAAGGGTCGATCTTCTCGCACTGAGATGCGGAGGAAAGCTTGGGTTTTTCTCGAGCGTTTACGTTTCCAAGGCGCGGATTTTTTCCATGCGACGCTCATGGCGGCCGCCGGCGAAGGGGGTCTTCAGCCAGATGTCGATGAAACCGAGCAGACGTTCCGGGGGGAATTCCTGGCCGCCGAGACAGAGGACGTTGGAGTCATGGTGCTCGCGGGTGTCGCGGGCGGAGTTTTCGTTGTAAACGACCGCAGCACGCACTCCGGGGTTTTTGTTGGCCAGGATGGACATGCCGATGCCGTTGTTGCACATCAGAATGCCGCGGTCGGCTTTGCCCTGGGAAACGGCCTGGGCCGCGGGTTTGCCGAAGTCGGGGTAGTCGTCCTGTTTGTCATAGTGATCGGGTCCGAAATCAAGGACCTCATGGCCTTGGGCGATGAGCGAGCCCTTGAGTTTTTCCTTGAGTTCGAAGCCACCATGGTCGGCGGCGAGGGCAATTTTCATGGGAAGAGTTTACCGTGTAGTTCGCAAAGGGAAATCGGATTCGGGGGGCGCTGGACAATAGGAAGACGGAAAGCAGGGGCCAGTTGAAGAATGATGAAGGGCAAGAAATGGGTGTGCACCGTGCTGGGATCGAACCAGCGACCTTCCGCGTGTGAAGCGGACGCTCTACCGCTAAGCTAACGGTGCGAAGTAGTAGAAAAGGGTAGGGGAAAGGCGGGAAACAAGTCAACTCCGTCAAGCGGCACGAGCACCTGCGGGTTTAAATGATACGGGATTAAAGCACGTATTCCGTGCCCTGGACGGCGGCTTCGACCTTGATGCCCAACTTGGCACCGGCTTCCTTGGCAGCGCTTTCGATGGCACTCACGGCATCGTCGTCGTGGAGGGGGTCGTGGTGGTGGAGGAGGATGTGTTTGACCCCGGCGGTCCGGCCTTCTTTCAAACCCCATTGCCAGGTGGAATGGCCCCAGCCCTTGTGGCTGATGGTGCCGACCCCGTTGTACTCGTCCTCGGTGTACTGGGCGTCGTAGAGGATCAGGCCCGCGTCTTTGATGAGTTTCTGGACGTTGGGGTCGAGGTCGTCGAGGTGTTCTGTGTCGGTGGCGAAAGCGAATATTTTGACCGGCTGGCCGGCAATGTGTTCCTCGATGCGGTAGCCGTAGCAGCCGCCGGGGTGGTGAAGGACGCCATTGGAGACGACCAACTTGCCGATGGAGGTGGGGATTTCCACCACGCTGTCGGGATCGAGGTCGCGGAAGTTCATCTTGGCGGGCATGTCCTTCAGTTCGACGGGGAAGTTGAGGTCTTGTTGTTGGCCGCGGAGGGCCTTTTCAAGAATGCCACCGACGAAGCCCGGGGTGGGGTTGAGGCGGGGTCCGTAGAGGTCGAAGCTGTTGCCGGGTTTGAAGGCCGGGAGGAAGAAGGGGAAGCCCTGGATGTGATCCCAGTGGACGTGGCTGAAGAAAAAGGTGGCGTGGACCGGGGTTTTGCGGCGGGCCAGTTCCAGACCGAGGAGGCGCAGGCCGGAACCTCCGTCGATGATGATCATGCTGTCGCCGGACTCCACGGACACGCATGTGGTGTCGCCTCCGTAACGGGAGGTGACGAAGGAGCTGGTGCTGGGCGTTGGGATGCTGCCGCGTGTTCCCCAAAGTCGAATCTTCAATCCGGGTCCTTGCGTTGGTTGGTGGGTTATATCCTCTGGCAAAAATAAGCAGTTTTGATGGGTGGTGCAATCCCTTAAATCAGAGGGGATTAAACCCCTTTTTATGGGATTTTTTTGCGCAGCTCCAGGATGGTGCCCACCGATTGGGGCAGGTACTGCGTCGAATCGAAGACGTTTTGTAAGAGAATGGTGCCGAGGCCGCCGGGTCGGAGGTCGTCAAGCGCGCGGCCCTTGATTTTATCAAGCACGACAGGTGTGCCCTGGTCGATGAGACGGATGACGAGGTGGTCGTCTTCGATGGCGACTTGGTATTCGAGGGGGCCGGATTTTTCACCATAGGCGTAGCGGTAGACATTGGTCACGGCTTCATCCACGGCCAGGACGATCTGACCGACGGAGATATCGTCGAAGCAGGAGAATTTGGCCCATTCCTCGATGAAGGCCCGGCCCGGGGCGAGGTTTTCCAGGCAGCAATGGTGTTGCAGTGAGGCGGGAGGGGTTTTGCCGCGCCAGGTGAAAAGCATGAGGGAGGCGTCATCGTGGGGCGCGGCGGTGCCGACGAATTCCTTCCACGCATGGACCATGGCGTCGAACGTTTTCGGGGGATTGGCCCCTTGGGGGAGGGCCGCGAGGAAGCGGGCCTCGGTCAGTTCCTCCGCGGCGGCGTTGCGGGCTTCGGTGATGCCGTCGGAAAAAAGGGCCCACATCTCGCCCGCGACGAGAGGGAAGGACTCCGCGTGGTAAGTGAAGCCGGGCACGATCCCGAGGGGGAGGTGGGGTTTGCAGGGAGCGGGAATCCAGGGGCCGGCGTTGGAACGGGCGGGGGGATTCTGCCCTGCGGTGCAGACCTGCATGGTCTGGGCCTGGCTATCAGTGAACAGGAAGGTCATCCCGATGAAGCGGCCCTGGCTGAGGCCCTCGCAGAAGATCTGGTTCAGATGGGTGACCCAGGCCCCCAGGTCCTGGCCGAGGGTGCTCTTGAGTCCGCGGATTTCCGCGATGGCACGGGCCATGGTCAGGGCAGCCGGGACGCCTTTGCCGGAAACATCGCCCAACCCGCAGAGGGTGCGGTGGTCGTCCAGGGAGTGGACGAAGTAAAAATCGCCGCCGATTTCCCGCGCGGGGAAGAAACCCATGCGGATGCGGCAGGTGGGGAGGGATCGCACCGGTGGGGGGAGGAAGGAATCCTGGATTTCCCGGGCCAGTTCGAGTTCCTGGCGGGCGCGGGCCCCGGCAATCGCGATGCGTTCGGCGTCGAGGCGCACCAAGGTCGCGGCCATGAGGCCGGCGTAGGCCTCGACGATTTCCTCGTCCTGGGAATCGAAGCAGGGACGGCCGATGGCATTGAGGATCTGCATCACACCCATGCAATTGCCTCCGTTGAGCAACGGCACGCAGATCATGTTGCGGGTGTGGATGCGGGCTTTTTTGGCGGCCTCCTTGTAGACGCGGGGGTCGTTGTCGGCGTCCTGGATGTTGACCGTTTTCTTGCATTCGAAAACCATGCCAGCCACGCCCACGCCCTTGGGCACACGGATGGTGACGACCACCTCCCCTTCACCTGAATCGGCGGAGTGGAGGACCATTTCACCCGTGTCGTGGTCGGGCAGGAATATGGAACAGGCCTCGGCCTCCATGACCTCGCGGGCATTTTTGAGGATGCCGTGGAGGAGGGCGTCGAGGTCCATGACGCCGCTCATGCTGCGGGCGACTTCGATCAGGGCCTGGTAGCGGGCAATGGGATCTTTCATGTTGGAGTCGGCACCCTCTTGGCGGAAGAAGGACGGGAGGCATCCGTTTCGCACGAACGTGCGTTCCTGCTCACTTCTTGGGTGGCGGGACCGGGAGGGGCTTGTCACTGGCTAGGATTTCCTGTTCAGAGGGAAGGGGGGGGGTTTCGCCGCCCCAGAAGACGCGCCAGGGTTTCTGGCCGATGGTGCCGGTCAGGGCCTTGGCGTAGGTGGAAACCACCTTGAGGTTTTGCAGGACCACGTTGAGGTCGCCCAGGGTCTGGTCGATTTTGCCGTTGTTCTTTTCCGTCAACTCATTGAGGCGCTCGATGAGTTCGTCGGCGTTTGCCGAGAGGTTCTGGGCGTTGGCGAGGAGGGCGTTGACTTTTTCCGGGAGGTCGGGGTTCTTGGCTTTGACCGAGGTGACGATGGAGTTCAACTCGGTGAGCATGTCCAAGCCTTCGCGGGTCAGGTCGTCGAAGGTGGCCACCTTGCGGGCGGTGATGGGCTGGCCATCGGCGAGCAGCGCCGCAGAGGCGGTGCCGGGAGTGAGGTCGAGGAATTTTTCAGCCAGGATGGTGTCCGAGGTGATGGCGGCCTCGGAATCGGTCTTGAGGGCGGGCATGGGGCGGTCGATTTCGGCGATGATCCGCACGGCCAGATCGGGGTGGGTGCGACGGTCCCAGTCCAGGGGTTCGATGGAGAGGATCTTGCCGACTTCGGCTCCGGCGTAACGGACTTCCGAGTTGACGCGCAGGCCGGTGACCGAGGGGAGGTCGATGGCCACGGTGCGGCCGGGCTTTTTGCCGAAACTGAAACCGGTCAGGGCCATGGACATGGCCGCGAGCAGGAGAAGGCTGCAGCCGATGACCGTGAGGGCGATGAGGAAATCGGAGGTGTTTTTGAGTTTCATAGGTTGTTGTGTTGCGGGTTCAGCCGAGGAGCCTCTTGATATAGTCGTCCTTGGAGAGTTTCAAGGGAATTGGGCCGTCGGCCTCGCCACGGATGAACTGTTGCAACATGGGGTTGGGGTGGTTGCGTATTTCTTCCGGAGTTCCCTCGGCGATGATTTTGCCCTGCCAGGGTCCGGTGCCGAGCATGATCATGCGGGTGCCGATACGGAAAGCGCTGGTCATGTCATGGGTGACCACAACCGCGGTCATGCCGAGGTTCTTGGTCAAGTCCTCGGTGAGTTTGTCGACGACCGCGGTCATGACCGGGTCGAGGCCGGAGGTGGGTTCGTCGGAAAAGAGCAATTCGGGATCGAGGGCGACGGCGCGGGCCAGGCCGACGCGCTTGCGCATGCCGCCGGAGATTTCGGCGGGTTTGAGGTTTTCAAATCCGGTGAGTCCCACCAGTTCCAGTTTCATCTTCACGACCAGGTCGATGATGCCGGGGTCGACGGTGCTGTGTTCGAGCAGGGGAAGGGCGACGTTTTCACCCACGGTGAGGGACTGCAGAAGGGCGCCGAATTGGAAATTCATGCCGAAGCGTCGGCGGATTTCGTCGAGTTCGGGGTCGGTCATGGTGGTGACTTCGCGGCCGAAGATTTTGACCGAGCCCGAGGTGGGTTTCATGGAGCCGATCATATGGCGCAGGAGGGTGCTCTTGCCGCAACCGGAGCCGCCCATGATGATCATGGTTTCGCCGCGGTGGATTTTGAAGCTGATGCCATTGAGCACCCTGCGGCCGTTGAATTCCCGGACGAGGTCGGTGACCTCGATGACAGGTTCGGAGTTGTCGGCGAAACGGCTCATGGAAACGGGAGGTTAGAGGAAGAAGAACGCGCCGGTGAGGAGGGCGTTGGCGATGAGGATGGCGAGGAGGGAATAGACGACGGAGAAAGTGGTGTGGCGGCCGACGCCCTCGGCCCCGCCCTTGACGGTCATGCCGTAGTGGCAGGCAATGGTGATGATGAGGACGGCGAAGACGAAGCTCTTGGCCATGCCGCTGTAAAGATCGATGAATTCCGCGCGGGCGCACCCGCGGATGATGTACGTGGCCGTGTCCATGCCGAGGGTGTAGTGGCAGATGAACCAGCCGCCGAACATGCCGACGTAGTTCCCGAAGATGGTGAGTACCGGGAGCATGATGACCATGGCGAGGAAGCGGGGGATGACGAGGAAACGAACCGGGTTGATGGCCATGACCTCGAGGGCCTCGATTTCCTCCGACACGACCATGGTGCCGAGTTCGGCCGTGACGGCCGAACCGCTGCGGCCGACAACGATGACCGCGATGAGGAGGGGGCCGAGTTCGCGCAGAAGAGAAACGACGACGAGGTCGGGGACATAGGCATCGGCGCCGAGGCGTCCCATTTCCCGGGCGGCCTGCATGGCCAGGGTGAGGCCGACGCTGAAGGCGGTGAGGCTGGCCATCGGCAGGGCCTGGACGCCGATGCGGACGATCTGGTGGAAGGTTTCCGGGATGCTGAAAAAACGGCCGCGCCAGGGCGCGACGAAGAGCCAATAGAGGATGGAGGCCCCGAGTTGGAAGTATTCCTTCAAGGCCTTGGTCCGGAATGCCTCAGGCGCCGCCGAGGGATTTCTTGGCCTCGTCGAGGGTGGGGAAGATGGGGAAGACCTCGCTGAGGCGGACGAGATCGAAAACGCTGCGCACCCGGTTGGACATGGCCGCTAGGGCCACTTTGCCGGAGAACTGGCGTGCCCCCTGATAGTATTCGACGAAGGTGGCCAGTCCGGAGGAGTCGATGTAGTTGACGTGGGTGAAATCAACCACCAGCGCGGGGCACTTCGATTTGATCTTTGCGCGCAGCAGGTCGCGCAGTTTGGGGGAGTGTTGGAGGTCGATGTCCCCTTTGAGATTGAGGATGACGAGGGCTCCTTCTGCGACTTCGGCCAATTCCATTTGAAGTCGATAGCATTTCCTTGAGGCAGCGTAAAAGCTTTTTCGGCGTTGCTTTCCGGACGAGGGAAGGGCTTTACTACGCGTATGGGACTTTTCCAGCGCAACGGGGCCAAGCTCACCCCTTATCTGCAATTGCTCAAGGGCATCCCGCTTTTTTCTAAATTGACCAATCAGGAATTCATCATCCTTTCCCAGATCATCCATGAGCGGACCTACCTCAAGGGCGAGGTCATCTTTGAGGAGTGTGACGAGGGGTTGGGGATGTATGTGGTGGTGGAGGGCCGGGTGCAGATCCACCGCAACGCAGACGGGGGCCAGGTCAAGTTGAGCGAGATCGAGCCCGGGGCATTTTTTGGGGAATTGGCCCTGTTGAGCGGAGCCCCTCGATCGGCCACGGCGATTTGTCTGGAACCGACGCGGTTGTTGTTCTTTTTCCGGCCCGAGTTCATGGATGTGCTGGAGACGCATGGAAAGATGGGGTCGAAGTTGAGCATCCAGATCGCCATCCACACGGCAGAGCGCCTGCGTCGTGTGGTTCTGGACCGGGATTTCCTATGAAGAACCCGGTCAGCGGCCGGACTGAGTCGGGTCTGGAGCACCCTGTGGTTTGGGTGGGGGTGCTGGCGTTCACCCTGGCGACATTGTACGCCGCCTACGTCATCTGGTGGATTTCCATCCCGGTGGTCTGCTCGATCGTCCTTTATTATCTTTGTGTGCCTTTCTTGGACCTCATGAAACGGCGGGGAATCACCAACGACCAGGGATTGATGGTGTTGCTTTGTGGGGCCACCGTGTTGGCCCTTTTGGGGGGACTGGTTTTCCTGCCCTTGGCCTATGTAAAAATCGAACAAATGCGCGACCAGATGCCCCAGTATCTGGGTCAGTTCCAGGACCTGATGGACCGCACGCTCAAGCAGATGGAAACGCAGTTCCCTTGGCTGGCCGGGGCGAACTTTGCCCAGGAGGCTGCGGCGCGGATCGCCCTGCTCAAGACCAAGTTGATCGAGGAGCATCTATCCGGGGTGGTGGTGCACCTCTTGACCTGGATTGTTTCGGTCCTCCTCATTCCCTATCTGACGTTCTTTATGCTCAAGGACGGGGGCTCGTTCAAGCGCCTGGTCATGCGCGGGGTCCCCAATGCCTTCTTTGAGAAGATCCTGCTGCTCTTCGAACGCATGGACGCCCAAGTGAAACAGTATTTCCGCGGGTTGATGGCCATGACTTTCCTCGACACCGTGACCTTGGGCACGGGCTTGTGGCTGTTGGGTTTGCCGCACGGCATGTTCCCGTTCGGCCAGGCCTATATGCTTGGTCTGGTGGCAGCGGTGTTTTCCTGGGTTCCCTACGTGGGGTCGATCGTGGGGTGTTTGCTGATTCTGGGCGTGGCCCTGGTCTTCGCCCCGGGCAACTTGGCCCTGGCCTCGGGAGCGCTCCTGCTCTTTGTTTTTGTCCGTCTCCTGGATGATTTCATTTACACCCCGATGACGATCGGGCGTTCGTTGAGCGTACACCCGCTGGTGACGGTGGTGGTTTTATTCTGCGGGGGAATGATCGGTGGGATTCCGGGATTGTTGTTGGCCATGCCCGCGCTCGGGGTGGCGATGGTGCTGGGTGATATTTTTGGACAAGTGTGGTTCGACCCCCGCCTGCGGGCCCGCCACACCCATGCCCGCGCCCTTCGCCAAACGGAAGCCCGCCTCGGCCTGGGCGACTGAATCGCCCGCTTTCCGTCCTTGAAGCTCCCTGCTTGCCAGTGAGGATAGGGGGTGCCATACTGTGGCACTATGAATGAAATCGCCACGAAGGACAAATTGGTCTCCGATGTCAGAGAGGTCATCACCGACGCCGAGCGCCTGCTCCGCGAAACCGCCCATGACCTGAGCGGCAAAGCCAAAGAAGCCCACCAAAAACTTTCCCTCCAGCTCGACACGGCCAAGGAACGCCTGAAGGACTGGGAGGGCGTGGTCAAAGAAAAAGCCATCGAGGGCGCCAAGGAAACCGACCGCGTGATCCGCGAGCATCCCTATGAGTCCATCGGCGTTGCCTTCGGCGTGGGCATCCTCATCGGCATCCTCCTCAACCGGAAATAACCCCGGCCATGTCGGAATCTGAAAGCCGTCCGGCCGGGCTTTGGGCCTCGGCTTCCCGTTTGGTGCACACCCTCCTCGGCGTGGTCGAGGCCCGGGTGGAATTGTTCGCCGTCGAGTGGCAGGAACAGAAGATCCGTCTGGTCGAGATCCTGGTTCTGACCTCGGTGGCGGTTTTCCTCGGTGGTTTGGCGCTGGTCATGTTGACCATCACGGTGCTCTTTGCCTGCTGGTCGGATCCGCAGACGCGGTTGATCGCCATGATTGTCATGACGGCTCTTTACGCCGCCGTGGCCGGCGCGGCCGCCTGGCGCCTCAACCAAGTCCTCAAAAACCTGAGTGTGCCCTTTTCCGAAACCCTTTCCCAGTTCAAGAAGGACCGTTCGTGGCTGGAAAATTGAGCGGATTGGCCGAGCGCAAGGCTTTGTTGGTCGCCCAGTGCGATGCCGCACGGGTGGAGTTTGTCCTGGAAGCCCAAGTGCTGCGTCGCCAGACCCGCTGGGTCGAAACGGGTTACCAAGTGGCCCGTTTCATCGGACCCAAATTGAAACTGCTTTCCCCACTCCTGGGCGTGTGGGCGGCCGGGACCATCTCCCGGGGCCCGCGAATCCTGCAAGTGGCCCACTCCCTCTGGGGTATGGGGCGCCAGGCCTTGCCCTACCTGCGCGGGCTCCGGGCAGGCTCTTGATCAAGTCTCCCCTCCCACCAAACCAGACGCACCGGTTTCGTCTTTTCTCCGAACCTCTCCGGGCTAGCCTCATGTCGTGATGAAAAAGCGGCGGCCTGAATTGTGGGTGGTTAAACTGGGCAGCGGTTTGTTGACCAACAGTCGCGGTGGGACCGACCAGCGGCAGATCGCCGAACTCTGCCGCCAGATCCATGCCCTCCGTGGACGCGGAATCCAGGTGGTCCTCGTTTCTTCCGGGGCCATCAGCGCGGGCATGTCGGCCCTCGGTTTGGACAAACGCCCCAAGGACCGTCCGACCCTGCAGGCCTGTGCCAGCATCGGCCAGCCCCTCCTGATGCGGGCCTATGCTTCCGCGCTTCAGAAGCACGGCATGGTCTGCGCCCAGATCCTCATCACCTCCTGGGACATGGACAGCCGCAAAGTCTACCAGAACGCCCAGAACACCCTCGCCCGCCTCCTCGCCCTCGGTCACTGCCTGCCCATCTTCAACGAAAACGACGCCCTTTCCTTCGAGGAAATCGAGATGCTCAACCGCTTCGGCGACAACGACCGTTTGTCGGGCCACGTCGCTCTTTTGTCGGGCGCGGATCGCTTGGTGATCCTGAGCGGGATCGACGGACTCAACACCAAACCGGATGGCAGCGGCCAATGGGTGCGGCGGGTGCATGAAATCGACGACCGCATCCGCGGCTTTGCCGGAAGCACCTCCAGTGAGCGTTCGGTGGGCGGAATGATTTCCAAGCTGGAAACCGCCCGGATGATGCTCCAATCCGGGGTGCCGATGTGGATCGCCGACGGCCGGATGAAAAACATCCTGCTGGATATTGCCGCCGGCAAACCCCGCGGCACCTGCTTCAAGAAATAGTTTTCAAGAGACGGCCAACGACGCCGGTCGCCTCAATCACATTCTGCGGTCATAGACCGCCGCGACAAGAACTGTGGGGAGAATCGGTTCCGGCTACTGCACCACGCCGCCGAGAACGCCCTTGCCTTCCCAGCTTTGGGGTTTGTTCCAGGGAACGGTGGAATACTTCGACCGGCCTTCTTTCGTCGAATCTTGGGATTCGGTGCTGGCACAGCCGGACAGTCCGGCCACAACGATTACGGAGGCAGCGAGGACGAGGAGGAAACGCTTCATGGATTTCTCTCTAGCCTAAAACAGGACTTTGTCACCCACTTGAATTTCGGTTTTCGTCCACTCGGGGAGGATGTCGGCGATGGCGGTGTTGTTTTCGACCGAGACGGTGCGGATTTTGCCGACCAGCGTGTCCCCGCGATAGACAGTCAGGTCGACTCCTTCAACCAGTTTGTCGTCCTTGCCGACGTCGAGAACGACGAAATTCCAGGCCTTGTTGATGGCCAGAACCTTGCCGCTGAGTTCCAACGGTGCCTTGCTTTCGACCCGCAGGCGGTCGAGTTCCTGGAGACGGTTGACGTCTTTTTGCAGTTGGGCCATGGAGTCCTCGATGATCTTCTTCTCCGCAGTCAGGACCTTGACCTGTTCGTCGCTTTTCTGGAGGTTGGAAAGGATGTCTTCGATGTTCCGGCCACCCAGTTTTTCCGTCAGACTTTTGTAGCTGGATTCCACCTCGCCGAGTTTCTTTTCCGCCTCGGCCATCTTGGCTTTGCTGGACTCGGCTTCCTTCCTGGCCGAAGTGGCTTCGGTGGTCAGTTTCTGGACTTCGGCTTGCGCGGTGGCGAGTTGGGCTGCGGCGTCGGTGGCTTTTTTCTGGGCTTCGACCAATTCTTCCTTGGTCTTGGCGAAGAAGCCGTTGGCCTTCTCGATCGTGGCGGCGGGTTCTTCCGGGGAAAGTTTGAAATCGGCGTTGTATTGGACCGGGGCGGGCGCTTTTTTCAAGGCCTCTTCAACGGCCACCAATTGGCCGGCATACCCCGTTTTTTTACTGGAGACGAGGTACCCAAAAATCGCAGCCGCCACCGAGCAGATAATCGAGATGACGCAAAATACTTTTCCCAAGTTGGACATTATTAACTCCTGTAGGGCCTTTGATAATTAGAGACTTATGACCGATCTTACCAAAATCATTTAAGTGTCAATATTAAGATTCTACCATTTGGCGCGTTTGCGGACTTGCTCAAGGGTCCGGTCAAAGTCCTCCCCGGCCTGCCGGAATTGGTCTTCCAGCCAAAGGGGGCTATGGACGGCTGCCCCGCTGGACTCGACCATCAGGGCCTCGGCATGGTCGGCGGTCACGACATGCACCTGCTGGGGCTTGGGGGCGGAGGCGACGAGGCGCTCGATGATGCTGTCGGCCGTCTGGCCCTCTTTGCTGTAAATCACGGCCATCTTGCCTGCCTCCACCGGGTCGGTCGTCCCCTGGCGACCGTCAAAGACCAGGGTGACCCGCCAGGGGGTGGTGTCGTGCAACCGGGCCAGTTCATCCTGGAGCTGCTGCCGGGCCTTGCGCGTATTCCGGGCATGCAGCAGCCTCAGGTCCTCGCGCTGGAAGATGACGCTGTGGCCATCGACCAACAGGTAACGGGTTTGCTCGGTCATGGCAAAAATTTGCTTTGCCCGGAGCAAAAGTCGAAGCAAAACCATGCATGCGCATCGGCATTCTTTCCGACACCCACGACCACCTCCCCGCATCGGTCCCGGGGTTGTTCGCTGGCGTGGATGAAATCTGGCATTTGGGGGATGTCTGCGACGTGCGGACGATCTACGCACTGCGTGAATTGGGGTGCCCGGTCCGGGTCGTGCGGGGCAACTGCGACAGTTGCACGGATTGGCCGCTGACCCTTGACCTGGAACGCGGCGGGGTCCGATTCCATCTGGTTCACATCCCGCCACGGGAAGCACCTGCGGGCTGCGCTGGCCTGCTGCACGGTCACACGCATGTTCCCAGGGACGAATCGGTTCGTGGGGTGCGGTGGCTGAACCCCGGCTCCGCGGGCAAGCCCAACAAGGGCGCCCCGCCTTCGGTCGCCTTCCTCGAGGTCGAAGAAGGAACCGTACGCAGTTGGAAAGTCGTGCGGCTTTGATGCTATTTCACGGAGCAGGCGACAAAGTGCCTTTTGGGAGGGCGAAGCTCCAGCTGGGCCGCGTCTGGCCGGATGAATTGAAACCGGCTCGGCGCTCCGCCTCGGGCGGATCAACCGCCCGAAGACCCCCTCGCCCGGTCAAGGTGATTGGGTATTACTGGAAGATCCCAGGGTAGTAGACCAGGGCGGCCGTGGCCATCGCGAGGAAAACAAAAAAACCGACCACATCGGTGACGGTCGTGACCAGGATGGACGAGGCCAGGGCGGGATCAATCTTCAAAGCCCGGAGGAGGAAGGGAACGGCCACCCCGGCACCGGCTGCGGCCAGCATGTTGAGCATCATCGAGGCGCAGACGATCGCACCGAGGGCCAGGTTCCCCTGCCACCACCAACAGACCAATCCCACGGCCACCCCCGTCGCCCCGCCCGTCAGCAGGCTGACGAACAACTCCTTGGCCAGCACCCGGAACTTGGCATCCATCCGGATCTGACCCAGGGCCAGCGCGCGCACGACGATGGTCAGGGTCTGCGTGCCGGCGTTGCCGCCCTGCCCCGAGACGATGGGCAGAAAGATGGCCAGCACGGCGTATTTCGAAATAGTGTCAGCGAAAAGTGAGACAATCCAGGCGGCAAAGAACGCGGTCAGCAGGTTGACGAAGAGCCAGATCAGGCGGTTGCGGGTGACCTGCGGCCACGGCGTATCGATGCGTTCCTCCCCGGACAAGCCGCCCATGTGCTGGATGTCCTCGGTCGCCTCCTGCTCCATCACCTGGATCACATCGTCGCTGGTGACGATCCCGCGCAGGCGTCCGAAATCGTCCACCACCGGAAGCGCCAGGTAGTGGTGTTTTTGGAAGAGGGCGGCGATTTGTTCCCGGTCGGCGTGAACCGAAACCACCCGCACCTCGGGATTCATGATGTCGGCCACCCGCGTTTCCGGCGGGCGGAAGATGAGATCGTGGATGCGGAGGATGCCCTTCATTTTTCCCTCGACGTCCGTGACGTAGATGTAGAAGACACTCCGGCTCTCCTCCTCGCGCCGGAACTTCACCGCCTCGATGGCCTGGCCGACGGTCATATCCTCGCGCGCGGTGACGAATTCCTTGCGCATGATGCCGCCCGCCGAGTCTTCCGGGTAGCGCAACAGATCCTGGATGGCGTCGGCGTCTTCCTGGGCCATTTCGCCCATGATCTCGCGCAGTTTTTCCGACGAGACTTTGCCGAGCACGTCTGCGGCCTCATTGCTCATCATTTCGGCGACGATCCCGGAGGACTGGGCCGGACGCATGGCCTCAAAGAGCCGGACCTGGGTGAAGCGCGGCAGCATCGGGATGATTTCCGCCGCCTGCTCGTCGCTCAGCAGTCTCAGCGATTCCTTCACCGCCTCCATGTCGTAGGGGTCGATACGGTCGATCAAATCGCGGAGGTCGTCTTGGGAAACAGGGGAATCGGCCATGGTTATGACATAGCGGCCCTCGGGCCAGAGGTCATTCAAAAATCCACCGGCGCATTGACGACGCTCCCCGGGCGGGTGAAGAATGCCCTATGTCCCGCGATGTCCCCTGTCCAAACTGCCGCAAAAAAGGTCCCTGGATGGAACAGCCCTCCGGCCCCTTCTGCTCCCCCCGTTGCAAAATGGTCGATCTGGGCAAATGGTTCGGCGAGGAACACCGCATCTCCGGCCCGCTCGGTCCGGAGCATATCGAGGAAATGCCGGATACCTACGAGGACAAGGACCCGGGGTAAATCCTCCGTCCGGCCATCCGGGATGGATCAGCCGGATGGTTTGGTCAAGGGGCCTTGCGCCGTTCTTTCATCGCTTCCGGTAGGAGTTGTTGCAACTGGGCGATGCGGTTCTCGTCCGCCGGGTGGGTGCTGAGCCATTCCGGGGGTTTGTTGCCCTGCTTTTCGGAATACGCCTTCATGCGCTGCCAGAAGGCCACCGCCTCCTCCGGGTTGTAACCGGCACGGGCCATGTAGATCAAACCGTAGCGGTCGGCTTCATACTCGTGACTGCGACTGAATGGTAAAATAATTCCCACCGTGGCCCCGACGCCCAGCCCGGACATGATATAGCCGCGCTCCCGGACATCGTTCATGGCCAGGCCGACATCCACCGCCGCGGCCCCCAGTTGCACCGCCATTTGTTGGGAGACACGCTGGCCGCCATGGCGAAGGGTGACGTGGGCGAGTTCGTGCCCGAGCACGGCCGCCAGACCGTCGTCGGTCTGGGTCAGCGGAAGGATGCCTGTGTGGACGCCGATTTTACCTCCGGGCAGGGCGAAGGCGTTGGGGGTGGGATCGTCGAAGACCACCACTTCCCACTTGGCCCCGGGGACATTCACCTGCGGGATGAGGCGCTGGGCCACCCTTTGGACCTGGGCATTGGCCACCGGATCGGCGGAAGTCTTGCCGGATTGCTTGAGTTGATTGAAGGAAGCCGAACCCATCTGCGCTTCCTGTTCAGGGGAGGTGAGGAGGAAGGCGGATTTGCCCGATTCGTCCAGGGTCACACAACTGACCAGAACGCACAGCAGAGAAAAGGCCAACAAGGTGGAAAGCAAAGTGGAAAGCTGACGTTTCATGAAGAATCAGATACCGCAAAAAAGGACGTAGGCCAATCGGACTTTTCGCTTCCTTGGCCGGACGGCAGGCAAAAATGGCAAAACGCTATGAAGGTTAAGAGTTGGATCTGTTTTCCGATCGTTCCCATTTTGGGGTAGTCGTCCAATAAAGAAGTCAGAATATATTCTCATGTAAAAAAATGAAAATGGGAACAACGGAAGTAATCGTTTAAACCTCTACGGTCCGGTAAGGCTCGGTAATACAGGTCTTGAATGCCAAAACTTTTCCATTTCAAGCAAACTTCCTTCCTATGGCCGAATGCCCAAGTGCGTTGTATTCGCAAGACCCTTTCATCCCTGCCCGAACTGCAATAGTCTGCTAGTTGTTCAGAGTTTCAGAGGATGTATTGCGGGGAAGGGCCTCTGAGAGCTTGAGACGCATAGGGAAACCTGCGGTTAGAATTTGGATTTTTGTTTATTTCCGGACAATCGGGGGTAGACGGGGGGCTTTTTGGTGATGGTTGGTCCGTTGACCCACACGCCTTTGACCGAAGTGGTGAGAGGACTGAGGGGCAGTCCCACTTCGTTGCGTTCGATTTGGGTAACCAACTGGCTGACCATGACCCGCCCCATCAGGTTACTGCATTGATCAAAGCCGGCGCAAACCCCTTCAAACTTGTCGCTCCAATCCAGAAGGGCAAAACCCAGGTCATCAGGCATGGAAATCCCTGCTTCACGAAGCCAATGGAATGCCTCGATGTGCGGGCTGAGGATTGCGTCCGGCTTCTCCTTTCGTATCCAGCGGATGAAATTCGTCTTCGTCCACTCGTCTGGAATCAGGAGGGGCGCGGCCTGGCAATCTATGGGAACACGGGAATGGCTCAGAAAACCTCCGGTCCAGCGGCGATCCACACGGTCGTCATTGAATTTATTGACGGCCAAGCCGATACGTTTGTATCCCAGCCGACGCAGTTCCCGTAACGAAGTGGCCACCACGTGTTCGTAATTGGCGGTGACCCGCGAAATGTCGGGCCGCCAAAGAGAGTAACCTGCGGCAATCATGGCATAGCGGTCAAAGGTCAGGGTTGCATGCGCCCTGGTTTGTGGGGTGGGGGCAAAAATCAAACCCCGGATACTCCGGTGGTGGAGTATGGAATCCAGTCGGCGGAGCGTGATCTTTTCTTTTCCCACTAGGAAATCTTCCACCCGGTAACCCAATTCACGCGCCCGTTCCTCGGTACCCTTGACCAACCGTTCCACAAAAGGATAGCGAAAGAGTTCCCGCCGACTCTCCTGGAAGATGATCAGTGCGATCACTTCATGGTCTGGCGGGGCACGTCGGGCCTTGAGGTGGGTCATCAGTGCGGAGACGTAGGGGTTGGGGCGGTACCCCAGTTTTTCTGCCGCTTGGCGAACCCGCTGGCGGGTGTCGGCCCCGATGGAAGGGTGCCCTCTTAGGGCGCGGGATACGCCCGATCGGGAGAGCCCAAGGTGGTCGGCAATCCCTTGAAGGGTGATTTTTGTGGCGTCGTGGGTATCGCCCATGAACCGACAAGGTGCCCGAATCGATCTTTCTGTCAACGAATTGATCTGACCGCCACTTGCCCCGGGCTGCCTCAACCGCTACTAATAAAAGTCTTCGAACCAATCAATGCACTCGATGCTTATGAAACACTCTTTTTTTTCTTTTTTGATCGTGGCCGGTTTTCTGACCCAGTGTCTGGCTGTTGAGCCGGTTCGGCTGGAGGCCGAAAGCAAACCCTACAACGGTGATGTGCAGGTTCTGGCTGAAGAGGGTGCTTCCGGTGGGAGTTACCTCAGCACGCAAAAGCCCTACGGCCCGCTTCTGATTGCGGATGTTCCAGAGGGAATTCTTCCCGTGACTGTCTGGGTCAGAGCGCGCGGACACGCTGTCTGTCTCAAGGCGCTGGCAGAGGACAAGACACAAAAAGAGCTCAAGTGGGTCTTCCAAATGCCACCCCAATGGACTTGGAGGTCCTTTGGCACCTATGACCGCTCACAGATCGGTAAACGCGTTTTGATCATTCGCAGCGACAAGGGCACCGAGGATGCCGGACTAGACGTGCTGATTTTTTCGGAGGATCCCGCCTATGATCCCAATCAAGCCTCCCCTGAAGTTCCCACAACGCCCGCCCCTTTGCCCGGATCGATGCCATGAGTGGCATTCCCCTCGCGGGCCTAGCCCTGTGCGTTTACTTCTGTTATTCCAACTTGTATGGCCAAGGTCGTCCCGGTGAGGCCAATCAAGACACGGCGGTGCTGGAATCAACCCCGTCCGCAACGGCCGAGGATCTGGCTAATGAACCCACTCGGGTGAAGGTCGACTGGTCTCAGGCCACCGGTGCGTCCTCGACCAGGTCATTTTCGGTTGCCCTTTTTTCCGCATTCAATCCGGAAGAGGCCGCCAAACCGGCCTACCTAGAAAATCTCAGGTACATGGGCTTGGGAATCTTCCGATTGCACCACGCCGGATTGATGGCGGACTCCAAAGTCAAACCGAATGGCTGGATAGATCTGGCGAACCGCGCTTGGGATCGGGACAAGATCCAACGCGCTCTGACCGCACTGGATTCACTGCCCGGCGAACGCATCATCAACATTTCCGAATGGCCGGAATGGATGGATGCCAACAAGGACCGGTTTCTGGACGAGGACCAGAAAGCCGCCTTTGCCAGACTCTGTGCGGATTTGGTTCAAATCATCAATGTGGAACAGAAGCGCGGCTTCAGTTTCGAAATCACCAATGAGCTAGATGGTTTGTACTGGCTCAACCTCCGTAAGAAGGGACAGCCGGACCGGCTGGAGGAACTGGCCGCCATTTACAACGCCTGTGCCGCGGCGATGCGCGAGGTTGATCCCCTTGTCCGTTTGGGCGGCCCTGCCCTGACCCGTCCGGACTCCCTCGAGGACATCCGCAGATTTGTCCGGCTCACCAAGGGCCATTTGGATTTTCTCTCCTTCCACATGTATGCCAGCGGCTCCATGCAGGATGCCGACCGGGCGGTTTTTGCCAAAACCGACACCATGGCCCGGCATGTCAAGGAGTTGGCGGACTTGGTCGCGGCAGAAAGCCCGGAAAGGAAGATCGAACTCCACTGCAACGAATTCAATATCAGCTGGACTTGGAAGACCCGCGACCAGCGCATGACAAACATTAAAGGCGCGGTTTTCGATGCCCTCGCCCTCATCGCCATGAAACAGGCCGGTCTGGATGTGGCCTGTGCTTGGAATGAACGGGATGGGGTTTATGGAAAAATGGATGACCAAGAAAAGCTGCGTCCCCCGGCCCATGTCTATCATTTCATGAACAGTCTAATGATCGGAACGCTTCACCCGACAGTGGCTTCGCGTCCGGCACGGGTGCGTGCCATGGCGGCCTCTGCGGGTAAGCGAGCCACACTGATGCTGGTCAATTGGAGCGCCGATCCACAAAAAACGGATCTCTCCGGTGCTCTGCCTGAATCGGTGACGGAGCTGCAACGGGTGGATTTATGTGGTGAGACACCCGTCGTTTCGCTTTGGAACAAGACCAGGGAAATCACCCTCCCCGGGCTCTCGGTCACTTGGCTGAGTTTCGACCGATGACCACCAATCCTTCCCCAAATCATATCCGTGCGAAGCCGGTCATCGCGGACGGCGACCGTGTTCCGGTGATCCAGAAGGTGGCCTATGGCTTGGGTGGGATGACGGAGAATCTTTCCAATCAGTTTCTCAAGCAAATGTATGTTCCGGTTTACAACATTGGCCTGGGCATCAGCCCGGCCATCATCGGGTCCATTCTGGTGGTGTTCCGGCTTTGGGACGCTCTTAACGACCCCATCATGGGTATGATTTCCGACAACACCCGTTCGCGCTGGGGCCGTCGTCGTCCCTACATCGTGATCGGGGCCATGCTCACCGGTCTGGTCATGCCCTTTATGTGGCTCGCCTCGCCCTCATGGACCCAGCCGGTGATCATTGGCTACATGATCTGTGTCGGTCTGGTCTTCTACACCTGCTTCACCATCTGGGGTATGCCCTACTACAGCCTTGGTATGGAAATGACACCCGACTACAACGAGCGCACCCGGGTGGTGGCCTACCGGGCCATCTTTGCCAAATTCGTGGGCCTTTTTGCTGGTTGGCTGCCGGCCCTGGCCACGCTTCCCGTTTTTGCCAATCCAAAAACCGGTGAACCCGACATGGCCAGCGGTATGCGGGTCTTGGGTTTTATCATGGGCGGGATCATCTTGGCCTTCGGGGCCCTTCCCGGGTTGGTGGTGAAGGAACGATATTACACCGCCGATGTGGTGAAGCAGCCGAAGGTGAAGCTCATCAAGAGCATCCGAACCACCTTGCGTTGCCAACCTTTCCAAATCCTCATCGCCATTGTCCTCTTGCAGACTTTCGGCAGCGGCATTGTCGGCGGTCTCGGATTTTACCTCAACATTTACTATGTCCACCACGGTGACCTCGCCGCCGCCTCTGTCATCCAAGGATTGATAGGGACTGCCATGTTCGTTCCCGGACTGCTCAGCGTTCCCCTGTGGACCTGGGTGAGCGAAAAAGTCGGAAAAACCAGGGCGCTGGTCCTCACGATTCTTTGTGGATTCATCGGCAACTTCCTTACCTACTTCTGCGTGACTCCGGTCAACCCCTATCTCCAACTCGTCCCCGCGGTGTTCATGTCGGCTTTTGGCTTCGCGCTCTGGATGTTGATTCCGTCCATGCAAGCCGATGTGGCGGATTATGACGAGCTCACCAGTCACCAGCGAAGGGAGGGCAGCTTCTCTGCGGTTTTCTCTTGGATGACCAAGATGTCGGGAACGCTCACCAGCGGACTCTCCGGATTCATCCTCGTTTGGTGTGGATTCGACGTCGTGCGATTCGGAAAATCCCAGCCCCCGGAAGTTCTCCAATCCATGCTGCACTGGTACGTCTTCCTCCCAATGATCTTCTGGATTTTTGCTTTGTCCCTGATTCCGTTTTACAAACTCAGCCGCGAGCGCATGGCCGCCATCCGCACGGAACTTGAAGCCCAAAGGGGTGTCATCTGAGTGGATGAGGTGTCGAGTCAACGAGTTGAGCCACGGGGCTCTTGTTCGCTATGCAGGGTAATGATAGCGTTTGCATATGAAGAAACTTTTGCTCCATCTACCTCGTCTGTTGGTCGCTTCAACGTGGGCGATCTTCGCTCTAGGCACCATCCAAGCCCTACAAGCCCAAACTGTGCTGTTGAACCTCAATTTCAACAGCGACACAGTAGGCAACAGACCCGCCGGGTCAACCGCTGTAGAGCCCGTGACCAACACGGGCCCTGCTGGAGGTGCGTCCGGTGCGCTAAGCGCCATCTCTGCTGGGGGTGACGTGGGTTTTGTGACCACAGATAGGGCTACCCTTGGCAACACCGGGTCCGGCAATGCCCTGCGTGTTTTTGACATGGGCAATGCGACCACGACCGCAGTTGTGAATTTTGGTTTGTCGGGTGCTTCCACAGGGCCAATCACTCGGATATCTTTTGATTTTGCCGCAACCAATTTTACCTCAACACTTGGTACTGCGGGTATTCGTTTATCTTTTGGCAACAGCACACTCAATGCTGCAAGTTCTGGCAGCACGGCTAATCTGGCCAGACTATCACTCGTTCGTGATGCAACCACATCATCGCTTTATTCTATTGGGGCCAGCAACAACACCTCCGGAACATTAACAAACACTACTCTGGGAACTGCAACTGGATTCAGCGGGGGATTTTGGCAGGATGCCTCGGTCTTGATCTTCATCAACGACGAAGAGTCCACTCAGAGTTATACCCAAAGCAGTTCGACTTACAATCTCGCGGCTGACACTTATGATGTCTGGGTCAATGGAACAAAGTTGACCTCTACCCCCTTCGCGCTGCGCAGCGATACCGGACAAAACAACCGGATCACCGCCCTCTCCATTGCCAGCCAAGGAACGACACAGGCCGGTGCCGATTGGATTTTTGACAACCTGAATGTCCAAAGCATTCCCGAACCGGGGACAGGTTCACTGCTTGCCGGGGGGCTAGCGCTGATGGTGCTCTTGCGTCGTTCCCTGCGCCGTCACCCCAAGGGTGTATGAGGTGCATTCTGATTCCGGACCAAAAAATGTCCGGGATCTCCACCGATTGCCTGGCATGGAAGCCGCGCGTGGTCGCGCCGTCAGATGTTGGCAAATGGGCTGCCATCACCGAATCCCTTCATTTCCGAGACTTGGCTGGTTTCCTGGAAACAACCACGCAGAAGTGGTCCGGGGAACCGCCGCCCGCCATTCCAAGTTCGGTTTATGGTGATTTTGCCCGGACCGGAGATCGCCGAAGCTGCGAGACGCCCTACCTGGAGCGCCGACAACGCTTTGCCGTTTTTGCCATGACGGCCCTGCTTTACCCCCAGAATTCCACTGCGGAGGCTGCGTTGTGGCGGGAATGGGAGGCCATTCTCGCGGAATCCTCATGGGCACTCCCGGCTCACGTTCCTGATCCATCCGGGGTGGATCCCACCTGCATGGATTTGCATTGCAGCCTGACGGCCGCCGACTTGGCGGAGGCCCTTTCTGTTCTCGGCAGTCGGGTACCGTCTGAGATTGCCACTCGCACGCGTCAGCGACTGGATTTCCTTTTTGCCTGTTACGCAGGTCGCGTTCCCTGCCATGACTGGGGCTGGTTTCGTTGCAACCACAACTGGAACGCCGTCACCCACCGCGGAATCGTCGGCGCTGCCCTGGCAGTCTGTGAGGATGCGCCGCTGTTGCAGGACATGATCACCCGCATGAGGAAAGGATTGCCCTGCTACCTGGGTGGGATCGTGGACGACGGAGGCTGTTCGGAGGGGCCCAGCTACTGGGCCTACGGCTTCGGACAGTTTGCCCAATTGAACCGTTTGATCGAGGCCCGCACTGAAGGAGCCTGGAGCCTCTTCGAAGGCTCCCCAAAGATCAGGCGCATCGCGGAGTACGGGCCGCGCTTTTTCATGGAAACCGGGGATTTGGTCAACTTTGCCGATGCCCCAAGCCGGACGTTATACGCCAATCCCGCGCTCTGGTCTTACCTCGGATGTCGGCTGGATCTTCCAGCCTGCTTGCACATGGCCGCAGTTTCACTTCGTGCCTTCCAGGAAAATCCCGCCATGCTTCTCGATGAGGAACATGGCCGTTTTCACGGCTTGATCCGGTTCTTCTCGATGGAGGTTGCAGATGTTCCTCCGGCCCCTGCCTCCGTCAGGCGCCGCGGTCTATTGCCCGATCTCGGAGTCTGGATGGACGAATGGAGCGTCGAAGGTGGGGGCGTCATGACCGTCGTGGTCAAGGGCGGCCACAATGCCGAGCATCACAATCACAATGATTGCGGCACGGTTCTCCTTTTCCTGAACGGCCATCGCCTGATCGGGGACCTCGGGTATCAACGTTACTCCAAGGCTTATTTCCGCCAGGGACGATACAGTTTCCTGGCGACACGATCGTGGGGACACGGAGTGCCGGTGGTGAACGGTTGTGAACAGTTACCGGGAAAGGCCGCCGCTGCCTCGCTTGTCGGCTGCGACTATGCCCATGAAGAATCCTGGGTGGAATGGGACCTGACCCGTTGCTACCCGATGGATTGCGGCGCCTCTTCGATCCGACGGAAGGTGACGATCTGTGCCGAACCACTCAGGGTTCGTGTGCAGGATTCCTTTGAATTGCAGCGTCTCGATTCGCTCGAAACCGCCCTGCTGACCCATGGCGAGGTCGAAAGATTGGAAAATGGGGCCATCCTGTCAACCCGCGGCCAACGCGCCCTGCTCAGCCCGCTGGATGGTACATCGTTGGAGCGGATCGACGCCCTCGAATATGAAGACCGCGTTGGCGCGCCGATCCTTGCCCGCCGTCTTCAATGGATCGCCAACGACGCATTGAGTCCCCGAATTTCGCTTGGTTTTGTGGTCACATTTCCGGAAAGGTTCGCCCTATGAGAGTTGTCTGCACCGTGTTGGGAATCGTTGCATTAACGACCTTGGGAAAGGCGCAGCCGATGCTTCCGTCCGGCCCGCCGACGGAGGGGGCGTTGTATGTTTACAGCCCGCAGGTCGTTTTGGGCGAGACTGCCGTGGGACTGGATGCGGTTGTTTTGGGTGGGAAGTCTAAATCGTTCGAACTGGCCTGGAGCCAGGTGAGTGGACCGGAAGGCGCCGTGATCAAGGATGCCCAAACCCGTCGAACCCAGGTCGATGGCCTGGTTGCCGGACACTACGTTTTTCGGATCACCTCGCGCAAGGATGGCACCACGCTGGACGAAAAGGACTTGGTCGTTGAAGTCCGTGAAAAACCGGGTGGAGGGGAAGTTGTTCCCTGTCATGATCCGCGCATCCGCATCATGGGCCGGATCAGTGCGGAGAAACCGGGATTTTACGGGATCGGCTGGCCGGGAGTGACGCTCAAAATTCGATTCACCGGAACTTCGCTGCGGGCCCGGCTGAAGGCGGGTTGGGGGCCTCCGGCCAAGTTTATGGCCATCATCGACGGCAAGGAAGAACAAGCCGCCATCATCCCTTTGGACATGCGCAAAGTAGTCCTGGTTTGTGAGGGATTGCCGGACGGGGAACACTCCTTGGAATTGGTTCGTATGGACGGTGCTTGGTCCGGAACTGCGGAATTCGCGGGATTTATCCTCGACACGGGCGCTCGATTGTTGGAGCCGCTGCCCCCACCTCAGCGCCGCATTGAATTCTACGGTGATTCCATCACCGATGGATCGAGCATGGAGGGGTATCCGCACAACCATCCCTACCGGGCCTACGCCATGTCGACGGCGCGTCTCCTCGGTGCCGACGTGCATTTGGTCGCCAAGGGAGGATTGGGGCTTCTCAAAGGATTTGCGCTTCCCCAGACGCTTCCCACAATTTATGACCGCGCGCTGCCCATGAGCAGCGAGACCCTTTGGGATTTCTCGAAATGGACGCCCCAAGTGGTGGTCGTTAACATCCTGCAAAACGACAAGTGGACGGCCAAAGACGTGCCTGCTGAAGATTTCATCCGTGTCTACCGGCAGTTTTTGCAAACTTTGCGTTCGCGTTACCCCCGTGCCCTGATTATCGCCGCCCTCGGGAGTATGGATGCCGTTTCGGAAAAAAGCCCATGGCCGGTGTATTTGAAAAGCGCGGTGGACGGATACATTTCGAGTTCTGGAGACCGCAGTGTCGATTGTTTTATTTTTCCACACTTGGCACAGCACGGACACCCCTCTCCTGTGGAAGCCGCGGAGATGGCCCGTCTTCTGGCCGATTTCATCCAAAAGAAGGGCGAAATCATCTGGAATACTAATTTATGAAACATCACCTCAATCCCTCTCAACTACTCGATGGAATCTGGCGCTTCGCATTTCTGGGGGACAACCCTTGGGAAGATCTCCCCGGACGTGAATGGCAGTGCGTTCCGGTCCCGTCGGCATTCGATGCACTACCCGAGCACGCGGGTCGGCGTGGTTTGGCCGTTTACGAAACGGAGGTGTGCGCCATACCGGGACGTCCTTTGTTATTGCAATTCGGGGCAGTCTCAATGTCGGCCAGAGTTCTCGTCGATGGAACGGAGATGTTTTCGCATGCCTGTGGTTATTCTCCGTTTTCGGTGCTGGTCCCCTCCTCAACCAGCACTACCCGACGTCTGACAGTCATTGTCGACAATCGCTTCTCCTTCGAGAGCCATCCGATGCATGAGGAGTATTTCGATTTTTACCAATATGGCGGCATATTGCGGAGTGTTTCCGCACGCTCCCTGCCTGCGGAAGGTCCCCATGTCCAATCGGTCAGGGTTCTTCCCACCGAGTCCTACCGTGAGGGGGAGGTGGAAGTTACGTTGCAAGTCGGGTTGGTTGCCGGGGAATGGAGCGCCCGTTTGGCAGTGAATGGCTTGGATTGTGGGTTATTGCGCTCCCAGGAAGGATCAGTGGCCTCACTGCGGGTAAGAAGCAGGGACCTCAGATTGTGGAGTCCTTCCAACCCGGTGATGCAGACCCTCTCCGTGACCTTGCTGGACCATTCGGGAAGACCCATTGATGATGCCAGTGTGTCCTTCGGACTCAGGCGGATCGAGTCACGGAACGGACATTTGTGGCTGAATGGCGAGCGTCTAGTTCTGAAAGGTTACAACCGCCACGAGTGGCATCCCAATTCCGGGCCCTGCACCTCTGTCCTTCAGATGGCTGCAGACCTGCAGCTTCTCCGCGGCATGGGATGTAACTTCGTCCGCGGTTCTCACTATCCCCAAGATCAGCGATTTCTCGATCTCTGTGATGTCATGGGCATGCTGGTCTGGGAAGAGAATCTCGGCTGGGGGCAGCGCGAAAAACCTTTCGCCAGCGAAACCTTCCGGCGGCACCACGCCGAAACACTGCGCAACATGGTTGTCGCTAGTTGGAACCACCCCTCGATCATTCTTTGGGGTTTTCTCAACGAGGCGGGGACGGACCAAGAGTATTGCGGTGCTGTCATCGAGGAGTCGGTGCGCATCCTCAAGGAGTTGGACCCCTCCCGGCTTACCACCTATGCCAGCATGTTCGGTAAGATCGACCGGCATTTTGACAAGGTGGATGTGATCAGCATCAATCAATACCCGGGTTGGTATTGTTGTGAGGGGCACCCGTCTCCGCTTGATCTCGTTGCGCCGGGCATTCTCGATACGGTGGCCACGATCGATGCCCGCGGATACACGCACAAACCCATCATCATTTCTGAAATTGGAGCGGAAGCACTCTACGGCTGGCGTGACCCGCATAACGATTTTTATACGGAACATTATCAAGCCCAATACGTGCGGCGTGCCTGCGAGACCGTCCTTGGGAATGACCGCCTGAGTGGCATCGCATTGTGGCACTTCAGCGATGCCCGCACCTACGGGGGAGGGCGGTCCATGGTCCGCCCACGAACCTTCAACAACAAGGGATCCTTCGATGAGTATCGACGGCCTAAGGCGGCGGTTCAGGCTGTTTCCGAAGTTTTCCAGCGGTGCTGATTCGGGCCCAGCTTTTGAAGAAAGTGGGGTGCCGGCAGACTTGTCAACGAGTTGATAAACAGGCCATTCGCGAACGGTCGGTTTGTTCGTTAAACTTAAAAAATGACGTTCACTTCTTGGCGGCCAACGCTGGCCATGTTGCTGGGAGTTGTCGGCCTACTTGGCGGCGATAGCCTTGCCCAGACGCCCTATTCGGGTGTTCCGGTGGCGGTTCCCGGTCTGGTGGAGTTCGAGCGTTATGATCTCGGCGGTTCGGCGGTGGCCTACAACGACCTGACCACGGGTAACGCCGGGGGAGCCTTCCGCGGAGATGACGTAGACATTTCTGCTGACGCCAGTGCTTCTGGCGGATTCGCGGTTTCCACTGCTGCTGTCGGGGAATGGTTGCGGTTTACCGCAAACGTGTCGGTCAGCGCTGCACGCCCCTTCGCGAATTTGACCGTGCGCTACCAAGCAAATTACGAAAAACAGATACGGATACTTCAGAATGGAGTGGTCATTGCTTCTCCGGTGCTTCCTGCAGTGGCTTCCGGATGGGGAAACATGACTGTGGAAAAAGTCCCTCTCGTTTCCGGCACGAGCCAGAATCTGCGCGTCGAAGTGGTGGACTCGGGGGGCAACGCCCTCTTCTGTGACAAAATCACCGCCGCCGCCGCCGAACAATGGGACGTTTTAGATGCCGGAAACGGCACTGTCGCCCTCCGCTCCGTTCTCTCGGGAAAATTCCTGCGGGTGACCAGCAAGGACCACCAAATTTACGCCGCCAGTGCAGGGATCCTAGGAAACCAGGAAAAATTGGAATGGGCTGACTTGGGTGGTGGCCAGATATCTTTCCGTTCGATCAACAGCAATACTTACATGTCGGTATCAAATACAACCAGCAGCGTAGCCATCAAATCGGCCGGGGTGACGAGCAATAATCAGCGATTCACCGCCGACAACTTGGGGCCCACGCCCGGTGGAACGCCCGGCACATATCCTGTCGGTTACCGGGTTGCCATTCGCAGTGTGCTCGTCTCGCGTTATCTTTCCATCGCCAATGATCCCAATTTGAAGCTAGACTCTTTCAAAATCGATCAATG
Organism: Candidatus Methylacidiphilales bacterium; assembly: GCA_033875315.1. Lineage (NCBI taxonomy): Bacteria > Pseudomonadati > Verrucomicrobiota > Methylacidiphilae > Methylacidiphilales > Methylacidiphilales bacterium. The sequence goes on along the minus strand of JANRJG010000014.1, from coordinate 79,441 downwards.
GTTCAACCGTTTTCCGGTGGTCAAGGCCGGATTCAATCGGACCCTTGCCTGGCCGTCTGGCAACGTCACCCTTTCCGGAACCGCGCAGGAACTCGATCCCAGTGGTGCTATCGCCACTCGAGGTTGGCGGCAAATCAGTGGTCCTTCCACCGCCACCCTCTCGGCTCCATCGACTAGCACCACCTCCGGGATTGAAACCACCACGCTTCAAGCCTCCAGCCTCCAGCCGGGAATCTATGTTTTCGAATTCTTTGCCACCGATGACATGGACGACCGTAGTGCCTCGCGGATGGAAGTCGCGGTCATCCAAGAAAGCCAGCATACCTTGGTGCCGCCCAACGACAGTCGTATACAATACTTCGGCCGGGTGCATGGCGTTGGCACCAGCACTGTGCAATTCGGATGGTCTGGAGCAGGGCTGCGACTCAGGTTTGAGGGAAATTCCCTCACGCTCAAACTCGCGCCGGGCTCCTGGCCCAGCACCAATCAGCAGTACTACGCCATCATAGACGGGGACGACACCAACCCCCGGGTCATCAGTCCCCTGGATACGGAAACCCTGGCTCATATCGCCACTGGCCTTTCTCCCGGTCCCCACCAAGTTGAGATTTACTCCCTCTCCGGTGCTTGGGTGGCCCCCGGCACCTTCAGCGGAGTTTTGCTCGGTCCGGGCACGACCCTGCTCAGCCCGCCAGTGGCGTCCTCGCGCCGTATGGAGTTTTACGGAGACTCCATCACCGAGGGCGGACTGATGCCGGATCAGGAACTGACCAATACCTATCGCGCCTATGCCGCGACCACTGCCCGGAAAATGGGTGCGGACGCCCACATCATTTGTAAAAGCGGGCTGGGCCTGGTCAAAACAAACAATGGCGGGGGCAGCTCTTTAGAGGGCCTTTACTGGCGGTCAATGCCCAATAATAGCACCGCTTCGTTCGACTTCAATTCCTGGATTCCCCAGGTGGTGGTGATCAACATCATGCAGAACGACAAGTGGCTACAAGGTTCCACGCCCGACCAGGATTTCATCGATGCGTACGTGCGGTTTCTCCGCCTTCTCCGGGCACAGCGCCCTTATGCCCACATTATTTGCACCCTCGGGTCCATGGATGCCACGTCCCCCGGAAGCAAGTGGCCCGGTTTTGTGCAGACGGCTGTCAACACCCTGCTGACCCAGGACAACGACGCCAAAATCCACACCTTCTTCTTCACCTATTTGGGATCGGGCACGGGTCACCCCAGCACCGCCCAAGCGTCTGACATGGCCGACGCCTTGAAAACTTTCATCGAACAATTGCCAGTCAATGTTTGGGAAAGCGGCAGACCGGCTTCTGCGGGATACCGCGCCTGGGCTCTCACCCATTATCCGATTCTCCACGCCTCCGAGGCCCTGCCCACTGCCCCCGCCGGTAGGGGGGAGGCGACCAACTTGCAGTATTATGCGGCTGGACTCGATCCGGCAGATCCCACCCAACGACCGATGCCGGATTGGACCCCGGATGTAGACTCCGGCGGGTTTGTCTTCCGCTTCCGAGCTCAGGCTTCGGAATTGAATTACCAAGTGTTGATGTCCACCAATTTGCTAAATGGCAGCTGGACTCCAGTTCCCTGGCCCCAGATCTTGGAATCGGATGGATGGCGATCCGTGCAAATTCCCGGAAGTTACGCAGACAAGATGTTCCTCCAGCTGAGTGTTTCCATGCCGTGACCTCCTTTTTGTTGCAAAACCCCGTATTGCCGGGGTTTCATCCCGATCCCTCCTTCTGTCGCGTGGGGGATGACTATTATCTCGCCACCTCCACCTTCGAGTGGTTTCCAGGTGTGGCCCTGCATCACTCCCGCGATTTGGTGCATTGGCGTCCGATTGGCCACGCTCTGACCCGCCGATCGCATTTGGACCTGCGTGGGGTGCCCGATTCCGGGGGTTCGTGGGCGCCTTCACTCAGTCATGCGGACGGCCTCTTTTGGTTGGTCTATACGAATGTGGTGACAACGGGCAAGGGTCGCCCCTTCAAAGACATGCGGGTTTTTCTTTCCACAGCTCCTAACATCGAAGGTCCCTGGTCGGACCCAGTGCGCCTCAACTCGCTGGGGTTTGATCCGTCGCTCTTTCATGACGAAGACGGACGCAAATGGATCATCAACCTGCGATGGGATCATCGCCCGGGAAGGCATCGATTCGCCGGTATTGTGGCCCAGGAATACGATCCCGTTGCCCGCCGTCTTGTGGGTCCTTTGCATGAACTGATGCGCAAACCGGACAAGCTTTGTGAAGGACCCAATCTCTACCGGCATAGTGGATACTATTATCTCATGCAGGCCGAGGGAGGCACCGGTTGGCGGCATGGCATCAGTATGGCCCGCTCCCGCCAACTCTTGGGCCCATACGAGCCTGATCCGCAACCCCTCATCCTGACTTCGTGGGAGGACCCGGACCATCCCTTGCAAAAAGCCGGCCATGGCGAATTGGTGGAAACCCCTGCTGGCGAATGGTGGCTGGCCCACCTTTGTTCCCGGCCCTTGCGCACAGGCCAGGCGACAACCTCATCCACCGATCGACATGGGGGGGATTTCTGTGTGTTGGGTCGCGAAACGGCCCTGCAACGGGTTGAATGGACAGAGGATGGTTGGTTGCGTCTGGCTCAAGGTGGTACGCTGCCCTCGCTTTCTTGGCCGGCTCCCTCCGGTCTTAAGCCGCATCCATGGCCGTTGGAGCCCCAACGGACCTTGTTTACTGGCCCCGGTCTCGACGCACGCTGGCAAACCTTGCGCGTGCCCGCGAGCGAGGATTGGCTTTCGTTTACCGCCCGGCCCGGATGGTTGCGGCTGACCGGACGCGAATCCCCCCAGTCCCTCCATGAACAAAGTCTGATCGCCCGCCGACTGACCTCATTCGCCGCCACTGCCACCGCGCGCGTCGACTTCAGTCCAACCCAATTCACCCAATTTGGAGGGTTGGTCTGCTGGTATGACACGCGGACATACTTCGCATTGCAGATCACGCATGACGAAGTTCAGGGACGCATGCTCTGTGTCACTGTTGGCGATGACTTGGTTTACAGCGAACCAGAAGACGCGCGACGGTCCATTCCCGACTGGCCTTGTGCCGTTTGCCTGCGGGCGCGCATCAACCACGGGGCCTTGGAGTTTTTCGCCTCGCCGGATGGCAATGAATGGACTCCCCTGGGAGGCATTTTCGATGCACATAAACTTTCGGATGATTATGGCTCTGCATTCCACTTCACCGGGGCCATGATCGGCCTCTCCTGCCACGACGTGGCCGGCCAGGGGGCTAGCATGGATGTGGAATGGTTCGAGCTGGATGTTCCAGGAACGTCTGCGATATTCTGACCCTGGGATACAAATATCGTACGCTTCTCAATTCGTTAGACAACAATAGCGTAAACACACAAGCAGCAGTCCTTTTGAAAGGACTGCCGCCTGGCATGTGAAGTGACTGGTTGGGGGTATCCGGTCAAGGGGTGATATCAAGTTGTGGACGGCGATCCACGAGGGTCTGTTCTTTCGTGCCGTATCGATTCAACCCACCGGCATTCTTGGAGTAGACCCGGAAAGAGACTTTCCCCGAGGCGATGGCGGCCTGCACTTGGGTGGTGACATCCCGAACGACATCTTGGCCGATGACCGGAACGAAGGATGTTCCGATATCCGCGGAGGAGCCGGGGCGGTTGTTCCAGGTGATTCCGGCTTCTGTCCAGTTGTTCGGAGCCAGTCCCAGCCAATTGGCACGATTGTTGGCATCGACGGATGTCGGATACAAATAGAGTGTGGCTTGCGACGCCGAGCTGATGCCCGTCAGGTCGAACTGGTAGTAGCATTCCTTGTCGCTCCCGGAACCGGTCAATTTGACCTGGGTTTCGGTGGCGGTGGCGTAATTGGCATTCGGCGATGTCTGGTTCACATAGGCGTCGGCCGAAGCCACGAGTGACGAGGGCTGTGGAACCCGGGTGACGACCAGTTCGGGACGATAATCCGAAAGGGCCTGATTGCTGCCGTAGCGACAATCGGTGCTGTTCGCGCTGGCTAGGAGCAGTGACAAGAGCTTGTCCGGGTTTGCGACAGCTGCCTGGGCCGCCGCGGTGATATCGATGACGTTCACGCCACCGAGCGCTGCAGCGGGACTCCAGGTGGCGAGAGCGGTGCCAGAACTGGCGGGAGGTGGCGTGTTCCAGGTCATGTTCTCCTGCCAGGTGTTGTTGCCCACCAATTCGAGCCGGTGGACATTGCTCGAGCCCGCCACCGCCACCGGATAAAGCTTGAGTTTGGCGCTCAGGATGTTTCCGCCCAGATTGGAGAGGTCGAATTTCAGGAAGGAACGGGTGCTCGTTGAGTAAACACGCAATTCAGGCGCTGTGGAATACTCCGTGGTCGGGTTGGCCGAACGGACATAGGTGTCTGCCACCGGGAAACGGCTGATGACATTGGGGTTGGGGACATCCTCAAAAACAATCATTTTGATGGCCCTGGCCGGACAGGGCAGGGAAAGCGTGCCTCCGGTGTAAGTGCCGGTGGCCGATGTCAGCACCCCGTTGTTGGTGCCGGTCGCATCCACGAAATCCGTGATGGTGTAGACTGTATAGATGCTGTTCGTTGGGACCCAGTTTTCGGAGAAAGTGACGTTTGCCACGTAATCTGTGCCGGGCTGGAGGCCGATGGTGCCGGCGTAGGTGATGTCCGAGGTGTTGACAAAAAGAACGGCTTTTTTGTTCCCGTTTTTGACCGCGTAAAGGTTGAGGCGGGTGGTGTCCGCGGACGTGGTGCCGACACTGGTGCCCACCAAGTGCTGGTTGGCCAGATAAAGCATGTGCCGGGACGAGCGGATGGCGTAGGTGGCATAGCCGTTGATCAAACCAAAGTCGTTGTTCCTGTCGTTGAACCACTGGAATCCCGCGGCATCCGGATTTTCTCCCACTGATTTGCAAATCAAGGCAAGCAGGTTGGCTCCGAGGATGGTCGGCATGTATCTGGTGGTGCTGTCCACGCCGCCATCACTGAAGATGTTGGTTTCCCCCACATAAATAGGTATGGTGGGTGAGTAGCCCTTGGCTTTCATCAGGCCCCGGGCCCAGGTTGAGCGGGTACCAATGTTGCTGGCTTGGTTGTAAATGTAGTCTGAAGCAGGATTGTATCCGCCGGTCGAATAAAAATGGAGGGAGAAGAAACCCAGGTTGGGTTTCACGGCGTTCAGCCACAGGTCCAGATTGGCCTGCTGGCTTGAGGAGGGGTAGGGGTTTTGCAGGGCAGGGCCCCCAAGGACAATGCTGTTGTCGACGGCTTTCATGGCCACAGCGCAGCGATTGAAGATATCCGCCAAATCCGTTCCCCCACCCGCGTAGTCGTAAGCGTAATCCCGCTCATTCAAGGGTTCCCAGTATTTGACGTTGAATGAGTTGGTTATGTTGAGGATCCGCACAAGGTCTGCGCAGAATTGGGCATAGGTATCACGCATGTCCACGGTGCCGCCACCGCTTCCGGAAGATCCGGTATCGAGACGTCCGTCATTGTTGGTATCCATCCAGGACGGCCAGTTGGGTATATTCTGCATCACCTGGCCTGCGCGGCTGCGGATGTTTCCGTAGACGGATACGATCTTTGCGGCGTCCCAGGTTTGGGTGGTGTAATTGACCCACAATTTCTCGGGCTCGTTTTGGTTGTAGATCGTGTAGGCGTGCACCCTCACCATCCCGAGGTTCAACGAGGACAACTGGGACTGGTAGGTGGCATTGGCCGACGTGACGGAGCTGACCCCATCCCAGATATTGAGTTGGTAGGTTTCACTCGTGTTGACTTTGCGATCGGCCCGCCAGTTGACATTGAGGGCCACCGGGGTTTGGCCTTGCAGGCTGGTGACCAGCCCGAAGGCCAGGCTGGTTGCAGTCGTAAGCAGACGGCGGAATAGTAGTTGGGCTTTCATCAAAGTGATCATTACTACTTTTGATTGCAAAGGATCAAGGCCCGGGCTACTCAATGTTGAGTGATTCTATGGCCAACGGACCTTCCCTGAGGGACATCGCCGACAAGACTGGACTTTCCGTTTCCGGGGTGTCACGGGCCCTGCGGGAGGATGCGAGCATCCCGCAAAAAACCAGGGATCGAGTGTTGAAAGCTGCGGCATCCCTTGGTTACTCCCCGAACCCACAGGTTTCCATGCTCATGGCGGAAATCCACCGCCGTTCTCCGGTCAAATACCGGGGCACGCTGGCATGGGTGCGTATGACCAGCCGGTGGCCCGAGGAGCCTTACACGGCGCGTTGCCGAAAAGGAGCCGAAGAGCGCGCCCGAACATTGGGTTACACCCTGGATACGTTCAGTGTCGACGACCTTTCCCGCACACGCTTGAACGTGGTCCTGAAGGCCCGGGGCATCCAGGGGGTTTTGGTGGCGCCCCTGCCCCACAGTCGTTATCACCTCGTGTTGGATTGGAATGCATTTGCCGGGGTGGCTATTGGGAATTCTCTGCGTCGCCCCCTGCTTTCCCGGGTGGTCAACCACCAGTATCATAGTGTGCAGGTGGCCCTGCGTGAAATGAGACGCAGGGGATACCAGCGCCTGGCCCTCTGTCTGAATCGAGAAAATAGCGCCCGCACGGATCACAATTGGCTGGCCGGGGCGCTGGTCCACCGGCATCTGCTGGGAGCGGAAGTTTCCGTCATGTTGATGCGCCAATGGGACAAAGCCCGGAACGGCATTTTATCCTGGCTCAGGCGCACGCGTATCCAGGCCGTCCTCTCTCCCCACGCCCCGTTTCTGGAGTTTCTCCGGCAGGGTGGCTTGAACATACCCAACGAAATGGGGTTTGCCTGCCTGGATTTATCCCCGGAAAACACCTCTGCAGGCATCGATCAAAGGCATGACCAAGTCGGCCAGATCGCTGCGGACATGCTGATCGGCCAGATTCTCCGGCGAGAGTCCGCCGTCCACACCAGGCCTGTGGCCACGCTGGTCGAAGGTAGTTGGAAAGACGGCGACACCCTGCCGCGGCGTCGAATGGAACGGTAAAGCTCCCCGGTCACTCAACGAGTTGAAGAATAAAGAAATGTCAATGCCATCAACAAAGTGTAAGCTGACACCATGATCTCCTCTACAGCGCGACGCCACTCGCCCCTCCAGGCATTCACCCTGGTGGAGCTGCTGGTCGTGGTCGTCATTTTGATACTTTTGGCTGCCTTGGGACTGCCCACCATCCGGTCCGCGAGAGAGAAAGCATCAGCGACCAAATGCGCATCCAACTTGCGTCAGATCGGTATAGCCATGCAGTTGTACGTGGGCGACAACGATTACACGCTTCCCGGTGTATTCTGGACAAGCGCCCGAGGCCAGCAGAGCTACGTTTATTCTAACCAAGACTCCGCTTCGGTGGGACGCGTCCTCGCCCGTTATTTGCAGCCGTATTTGAACACCAAAGCCTCCACCAACAACGGATACCAAGAGTCGGATTTTTTCAAGTGTCCCAGCTACATGCAGAAGGTTCCAGCTTCACTTGTCCGGGCCTCCCGAGTTCCCTATATTGCCAATAACGGCGACGATGGTTCCGTGAAAGATTCCAGTGGCAATGTGCTCAGACCTTTTGGGGTCTTTGGCGGGGCCGGCCCCATGAAAATCACAAGCTTGGCCACCGTCGTGGAATTGTCAAAGTTATGGGCATTACAAGATTTGGATGAGGACAATCTCATGGGCAACAAGCCCGGTTGGATTCCGTCTGATCCCATCCATGGATCCTACCGCAACACACTTTTCTTTGACGGTCACGTCGAGGCCATCAAACGGTAATCCATGTCCTGCGTGGCCCGCCATCCTTTGATTACCTTTGGATGGTTGGTTGCGTTTGCTGCTTCTCTGGCAGGTGATGCTATTTCTTCTGCGCCCCCGGTGAAGGTGCTTTATCTTTACGGGGATGTTTCAGAAAATGGTGCCATCCCTTCTCTGGAAAGCGGGCCTTTCCACCAGATGCGGATCACTGATTCCGGTCCCCGCGGACTATCACTTTGGCGTCAAGCCCTTGAAGAAATCGGCTGCGAAGTTCAGGAGGTCTATGATGTGGAGGCGAAACTCAACCCGAAAGATTTGGCTCTCTTTCATGTGCTCGTCCTTGGATCCAATCAAAAACGATTCACAAAAAACGAACAGGAAGCCGTGACCGGATGGATCGAGGCCGGAGGAGGATTGATTGCTTGGTCCGACAGCGCCTTCGGGGGGCACTATCGCAAAGTTGGGCTCGACAACACACGGGGGCGCGACAGCGACAATGATCTAACCGCTCAATTTGGCCTCACTTTCCTGACTGACAACGGCGGCGGAAATTACATGGTATCCGATTACGAAGAGGACCACTTCCTCAACGATTTCCAGCGTCACGGCGGGGTGCGCTTCAGGGGCGAGGGTGTCAGCGCCGTCCGCACCCGCCCGCCCGCTCGGATGTTGGCCCGCTTGCAGTCCGGCTCATTGGGGGGGAAACTCAAGGTCAATGCCGTGGATGGTGATTACAGCCCCGAAACCGATGCGGCACTCGCCGTGGCCGAAGTGGGGCTGGGACGTTTGGTGGGCACCTTTGACCGTAATACATTTTGGAATAGCGGTGAAGGGACCAAGATTGGAGATGCCGACAACCGCGAGTTTGCCCAGCGCCTTGTTCTTTGGGCTGCACAGCGGGAAAAGTATTGGCCACGCCAAAAATCACCAACACCGGCTCCTCCTTCACAGGCAATAGCCAGCTTCCACGTCGAGGCCGGTGAGGATCAAGTGATTGAATCGTCCGGTGCCGACCTATCCGGTCGGGTCATCGGCTTGGATCTTGCCCAGCGTGGTGTGACATTGGAATGGAAAGGGCTCTCCGGACCGGCACCCATTGAATTTGAAAACAACAATGCCCGTGCTTTGAAAGTGCGTGTGCATTTTCCTGCCAAAGGTATTTACGAGATCGCGCTTTCGGTCAACGTGGGCGCTACTGAGAGGAACGATAAGGTACGCGTCACGGTGCGTTGAATCTTGGATTTCAGGCTTGGTGGGGGCCACCAGACTGAGGTCGTCACCTACCGGCGTTATAAATGTATGAGCTTATGTCACCCGTGGCATCAGTTCAAGGAGGGGCCTCCGACTTTAGGTGCAAGTCCTTTTTTGAAGCATAGGATCCGTCCGCTTTGTATGAAGCCGCAAGCTTTGTGCGCCGAGGCGCTGGCGTGGTTTTCCGGTGCGCAATCGCTGGCCAGCTCCATCAGACCGCGATCGCGCGACCAAGCTTCAGCGCCCAAGACCAGTGCGTGGCCGACGCCTTTCCGCCGGTGTTTTTCCTCAACCCACCATCCTTCGATGTAGGCCACGGGGGAGGAGGTGCAGCCCTCGGCATAGCTGCGCAAGCCCAACTCCAGAAATCCGGCTGTGCTGCCGTCCTTCATTGCGGCGATCAGTACCACGGCATCCGTGCGGGGCTGCGAGAAATAGGCCCGGGTTTCCCGGGCATGGCCGCGATGCCCGGGCCAGAGCTTGCGCCTCATGCGAAGCCAGGACATCCGGTCGGAAGGAACGGCATTGCGCACGGTCACGGGTGCAGACGGGTTCCTGGATTTAGATGGGTGTTTTAACTTGGGGTGACTCCGGGACGGCGTGGTTTGGAGGATGAATTGTTGGATCGAAGGAAAGAGCGGGTGGGCTTGCTGGGCCCGGAGCAGGAGGCGGTTGCCCTCCCTTCGCGTCCGGACGAGTCCGGTTTTTTCCAGCACGGACAGTTCATCCTGCAAGGTTCCGATGGCCACGCCGCACAGGCGCGCCAGCTGCCGCAAGTGGACCTCGGCGCCGGCTCCGTTGAAAAGCACACGGAACACCCCGGCCCGCACCCGCGGAAAAAGCATCTCCAGCGTTTTCATTGTTCTCACACCAACCCAATGAAACACAGTTTGTATGGATTATCCATACAAACGGATTTGTTCTTTTTGGGTAAGGGTTGTGAAGGCGAAGGCGGAGCCGGGAAGGGGGTGCGGATGAGGTGGAGGAGGTCTGTCTGCTTCAGACGCCGCGAAGATCGTAGCTTTGCAGGGCCAGACGCAGGTTGACGTCGGGCCGGAGATGGATGGTCTGCCAGCCGTTTCGGGCCACGGCCTCGATGTTCTCTTCCCGGTCGTCGATGAACAGGCTCTCGTATTTATCGGCCCCCATTTCCTTCAGGGCCTGTTCGTAGATGGCTGGATGGGGCTTCATGCAGCGGACTTCGTGGGAATAGAATTTTTTGCGGAAAACCGGGAAGAAGTCGTATTGCTTTTCGAGGAAGGTGACATGCGCTTCCGAGGTGTTGGAGATGATGGCCAGGGGGTAGAACTGGGCCAGGCATTTGGCCATCTGGATGTGTTCCTCCAGCGGGCTGAATACGTCGCACCAGATTTCCCGCAGTTCCGCCGTGCTGCCTTCATAACGGTATTCCGCCTTCATGCGGGTGAAGAACGTTTCCGAATCGATGTGGCCGGTCTCGTATTCGTCGATCAGACCGTTGAGCCGGTAGAATTCCTGCGAGACCTCGTCCGGGGTCAGGGGGGACTTCTGCATGATCTTGCCGGCGGCGATGGAGAAATCGAAGTCGACCAGGACCTTGCCGAGATCGAAGAAGATATGGGAAATTTTCATTCGGGGTTGAACAGGAGGTAACGGAGACAATGGGGCAAGGCAAGTTTTGCTTTATAACAAGTGAATCTCTCTCCTGCTTTGTCAGCTTTGTTGCCTGCTGTTCAAAGTTCCTTCCGGTCCTGGAGGGCGTGGGTGAGGGTGAGAGCGTCGGTGTATTCGAGGGAACTGCCGATCGATACCCCGGTGGCCAGCCGGGTGACCTTGACCCCGAGCTGTTTCAATTCCCTGGTGAGATAAAGGCTGGTGGTTTCGCCCTTGGTGTCGGCACCGAGTCCGAGGATCACCTCCCGGACCCCGTCCCCGCGCACCCACCGGAGCAGTTCGGGGATGTGCAGTTCTTCGGGACCGATGTCGTCGAGCGGGGAAAGACAGCCGCCGAGCACGAAGTAGTGCCCCTTGAAGGCACCGCTTTTCTCAAAGGCCAGGACATCGGCGTCGTGTTCGACGATGCAGAGAAGGGCGGGGTCGCGATGGGGGTCGTCGAACATGCTGCTGCGGCCGTTTTCGGAGAGGAACCGGGACTTGGTGCAGGGACGGATGTGTTGGGCGGCCTGGAGAAGGGACTCGGCCAGTCGGCCGGGCAGACCGGGATCGGTCTTGAGCAAATGGAGGGCCATGCGTTCGGCGCTGCGCGGACCGACTCCGGGAAGCTCCCGCAGCGCGGCGATTAATTTCCGCAGACTGGGGGGATAGTCGAGCATGGGATTTGAGATTAATGATCTAAGATTTAAGAAATGCGGAGGAAAAAAATCTTAAACCTTGCTTCCTAAATCTAAAATCCCGGCAGTCCGAGGCCGGCGGTCAGTTTGCCCATTTCTTTCTGGGCATCGGTCTTGGCCTTGGCGGAGGCTTCGCGAATGGCGGTGACGATGAGGTCCTGGAGCATCTCGGGGTCGTTGGCGGCGTCCTTGACCAGGTCGGGGCTGAGGGTGAGCGACTGGAGTTCGCCGTCCCCGGTGGCCACGGCCTTGACGGCGCCGCCGCCGGCGGTGGCTTCGTATGTGCGCTTGGCCAGTTCAGCCTGGACGGTTTGCATCTGGGCCTGCATCTGCTGGGCCTGTTTCATCATTTTGGCAATGTTCATAAAATTTTTAACAGGAGCTAACGGAGGAAACGGAGCAAGGCAATTGGAACTGGTCTAAACACGAACCGAATGCATCGCTCCGCTATCTCTGTTTCCTCCTGTTCAATTGTCTTTGAGGGCGACAATCCGGGCTTCGAAAACTTTCAAGGCTTCTTTGATCAATGGGTCGTTTTCGAACTCGGTTTTGTCCTTGGGTGGCCCGGCGGGCGTAGCGGGGCTGGGGGTTGCATTGCTGGTCGGCTGGGCGGGGTGTGCCGGGGCGGGGGACGGTTCGGGCGCGCGTTCGACGTATTCCATGTGCAGAGTGGCCGAGCCGTCGAAGCATTTTTTGATCTCGGATTCGAGGGTGGTGCGTGAGGAAGAGGACTTGAAGTTTTCGAGCAGGGCGGCACTGGCGGTCATGCGCAGGCGGACGGCGGAGCCCACGCAGCCCAGAAATTCGCAGTTTTCCAAGACGCGCCGTAGCATGGCATCACGGCTTCGCAGGCCGCTGGCGACACGGGACCAGGCCGCCGCCGGATCGGAGGGGGGAGTGGGGGCGGATTTGGGGGGTTCGGGGGTGGGGGTGGAGGTTGGAGCCGGTTTTTCGGGCGGTGCCGGCGTGATGGGAACATACGAGGGAATGGGTGATTGAGTGGTAGAAGGGGCAGAGACGGACGGGGTGGCGGTATCCGGTGCGGAGCCGGTGAGGTGGCGGATGAGGGCCTCGAGGGAGACTTTCTGCTTTTGTTCGGCCAGGCGGACCATGGTGATCTCAAAGACCACGTCCTTGACCAGGGCAAAGCGGATGCGTTCCTCCAGTTGTACCAACTCGTCGATCCAAGCGAGGAGGAGTTCGCGCGAGGGCAGGGGTTGGAGGTTCTGGAAGTGATGAAGTTCGGCTTCTTCGAGTTCGGCCTTCGAGAGGTCGGGGGAGACGACGTGGACGAGGAGGTTGCGGTGGTAGCGGAGGAGTTCCTGCGTGAGGCGGACCAGATCCTTGCCCTGGTCGACGAGGGCGCGGACGCGGCGGATGGCGAGATCGGCGTCGCCGGCCTGGATGGCCTCGGCCAAGTCCCAGATTTCGCGCGAGCCGGTGAGACCGAAGATTTCCAGGACGTCTTTTTCTTCGATTTTGTTTCCGCAGAAGCTGATGAGTTGGTCGAATGCGGATTCGGCATCGCGCATTCCGCCTTCGGCATTGCGGGCGAGGAGGCGGAGGGCGGACTCGCTGACGGTGATGCTTTCCTTGTCGGCGATCATGCGGAGCTGGCGCGCGAGGTCGGCATCGGAGATGCGCTTGAGGTCGAAGCGCTGGCAGCGGGAGACGATGGTGGCGGGGAGCTTGTGGGCCTCAGTGGTGGCGAAGATGAACTTGGCGTGGGCCGGGGGTTCCTCGAGGGTTTTGAGCAGGGCGTTGAAGGCCCCGATCGAAAGCATGTGGACCTCGTCGATGTAGTAGACCTTGAATTTTCCGCGGGTCGGACCGAAGCGGACGGCGTCGTTGAGTTCGCGGATCTGTTCAACACTGTTGTTGGAAGCGCCGTCGATTTCGATGACATCGAGCGAGCGGCCCTCGGCGATCTCGCGGCAGATTTCGTCGTTGGGGTCGAAGTCGACCTTGGGGCCGCCGGTGCAATTGAGGGCTTTGGCGAGGATGCGGGCGATGGAGGTTTTGCCGATGCCGCGGGGACCGACGAAGAGGAAGGCATGGGCGATGCGCCCGGTTTCGATGGCGTTGCGCAGGGTGCGCACGACATGGTCCTGTCCGACGAGTTCGGCGAAGGTGGCGGGCCGGTATTTGCGGGCGAGGACCTGATAACTCACAGCGGAGAAAGATAGTCACGGGGGGTGAAATTCAAACTGTTATTTTTCGCCGGACAGGCAGAGTGCACAGATGAAATGGATCGGATGGTGGGGGGCATGGGTGTTGTGGGTGCCGGGGATTTGTCCGGCCGGAGTGGTACCCTGGGCCGGGGGGGAGACGATGCATTTCGAGGTGCATTGGGGTATGGTGGTGGCGGCGGAAGCGGTGGTGGCGGTGACGCCGGATGCGGAGGGATGGCGGGCGGAGATGGAATTGAAATCGCGCGGGCTGGTCGAGACCCTGTGTCCGATCCGCAGCCGATGGGTGTCCCGGTTTTCGCCCGGGGCGGAACGGTCATACGGGTTGGAAGCGGACCGCAAGGAGGGCGGGCGTGAAAAGCGCAACCGTCTGGTTTTGGATGCGGACCTGCGGCGGGGGGTCTTCACCAATCTGCTGGAGCAGAAGGAGAAGGTTTTTGAACTGCCGGACGACAATTGCCAGGACATCCTCTCAATGTTTTTTGCGGCACGGGCGGCGGATTGGACTGCGGAGAGGGTGAGGGAGTGGGATGTGGGCGAGGAGCAGCGGCTCAAGCGCGTGCACATCGAATTGGTGGAGGATGAAGTGGTGGCCGGACCGGACGGGACGGACCGGGCATGCCTGGTCTTGGTGGTGCGGGAGATGGCCGACCGGAAGGGGCACCTACCGGACAAGCCCTTGCGGATGCGGATCTGGGTCGAAAAAGAGGGCCTGCGCCCGTTACGCGCACAGTTGAGTTTTGTTTACGGGACGTTCCGGATCAGTCGAGTCGACGCTCCTGAAGCCGTGGCCCCTGCCCCTCGGGATTGAAGTCCGGTGGGGTTTGGACGGCGGAATCATTGGGCCGCGATGGCACGGAGCAGGTGTTGGTTCAAATCCATACCGGCGGCGAAGTTTTCCAAGGGGAAATTTTCATTGGGTGAGTGGCAACGTGAGTCGGGCAGGGCCAGGCCGAGGAGGAGCGTGTCGACGCCGAGGATTTTTTTGAATCCATCGGTGACGATGGGGATCGAGCCCCCCTCGCGGATGAGGGCGGGTTCGGCACCGCCGAAGGTGTCGCGGAGGGCGGTCTGGGCGGCCTTGCCGAAGCCGGCGTTGGGGTTGACTGCATAGGGGGCACCATTGTGCCCGTGTTCGATGTGGAGCGTGACCGTGGGCGGGCAGTGACGGCGCAGGTGGGCTGCCACTTGTTGCTGGATCTTTTCCGCATCCTGTCCGGGGACGAGCCGGAAACTGAACTTGGCCGAGGCCCGGCTCGGCAGGACTGTTTTAGATCCTTCGCCTTGATAGCCACCGGTGATGCCGTTCAATTCGACCGTGGGGCGGGCCCAGGTGCGCTCGAGGGTGGAATACCCGGGTTCGCCGAAGGGCGCGGGGGAACCGGTCAATTGCAGGAGCGCGGTTTCATCCAGGGGCAGCCGGGCCCAGGCTTCCCGTTCCCAGTCTTCGAGCGGTTGGACGTCGTCGTAGAACCCGGGGATGGCGATGCGGCCGGAAGGTTCATGCAGGGTGGCGATGAGCCGTGAGAGTTCGGTGATGGGGTTGGCCACGGCGCCGCCGTAGATGCCGGAGTGGAGGTCCTTGTCGGGACCGGTGAGGGTGATTTCCAGGCAACTGATGCCGCGGAGGCCATACGTGAGGGTGGGTATGCCCCGGCCGATCATTCCGGTGTCGGATATGGCCACGACGTCGCAGGCAAGGTTTTCCCGGTGTTCGTGGAGGAATGCCGGGAGGCTGGGGCTGCCGATTTCTTCTTCGCCCTCGATGAGGAAGATGAGGTTGACGGGTATTTCGCGACCGGAGGCGATGGCGCGTTCGACGCCGAGGATGTGGGCCAGGATCTGGCCTTTATTGTCGGTGGCGCCACGGGCGGTGACGATGTTGTTTTCGATATGGGGTTCAAAGGGATCGTGGTGCCAGAGCTCCAGGGGGTCGGCGGGCTGGACGTCGTAGTGCCCGTAAATGAGCACGGTGCGTCGCCCCGGATGGTAGAGGGTGCGGGCGGTGACGATGGGGTGGCCCGGGGTGGGGTGGACGGTGGTGACGAGACCGGAGCGGCGCAGGCGGGCCGCGACCCACTCCGCGCAGGCGGCGGTGTCTGCTTTGCGGGCTGGGTCGGTGGAGACGCTCGGGAAACGCAGGAATTCGAGGAGGGTCTCGACAGAGGCGGCATCGGGTTGGGGCAGGGGGATTGGGGTGGACGGTGACATGGTTTGCAATCTCGGGGTTATCGGGAATAGTGGAGCAGTTGGGGAACTCCCACAACGTAAACCAATCCGCAAACCGTCAAAGGAAAATAGGAATATTCCCATGCACAGTCCGACCTATCCTGAATTCAATCTTGGCCGCCTGCTCCAAACCGTCTTCGAGCCCGAAAAAGGCGAGCGGGTCTGCATCCTGATCGACTTGAACGACCCCCGGCAAGTGATCGATTTTGGATTTCTGAAGGATGACGCGCTGACGATCCAGCGTTACGCCCATGATGTCTTTTACAAGGGCCTGCAGAACGGGGTGCTGGCGGAGTTGGGACTGAAGGGGGGGGATTTCTATGCTTACGAACTCACCGGGGGAAGCAATCTCGACCTCAAGGATGAGGCTTACGCACCCGACGGCCGCAAGCTCAGTCTGGAGAGGGATATTTATCCGAATTATGACATCGTACTTTGCATCAGCACCTATTCCGCCACGGCGCCCCTGACGGCCCAGGCCAAGAAAATAGGGTTCCGTGGGGCCACCCTGCACGGGGTCAACAAGGTCATCCTGGAGACCGGGCTTGCGGTCGATTACAACCAGGTCAGTGCCACGGCGGAAAAGCTCCGTTTGGGTATGACAAAGGCGGATTGGGTCGAGATTGACTTTGTCGTCCAGGGCTCGAAGCACACCCTCAAGCTCATCCTGGACCGACAAGAGGCACAGAAGAGCCACGGCCTCTGCCGGGGCAAAAAACCCGATGTGGCCAATCTTCCCGCCGGGGAAATCTACTTCGTGCCCACGGGAGCGGAAGGCGCCTTTCCGATGAAGTATGAGGATGGCACGCTGGGCCTGATGAAAGTTGCCGGCGGCCGCATCATTCACGCCAGTCTGATTGCCGGAAGTTTGCAGACCATCAGCGACCACCAGAACAAGATCATCAACGACCCGATGACCGGTGAGATCGGGGAACTCGGGTTCGGCACCCAGATCCTCCCGTTCAGCGGGCGCGACATCCAGGACGAGAAGGTGCGCGGCACCCTCCATGTGGCCACCGGCCGGAGCGACCATTTGGGAGGCCACCTGACCCCGGACAAGTTCAAGGAAGCCAAAAATGCCACCCATGACGACATCCTTTTTGCACCGCACAAGACACCGGAAATAGCGGTGCCCGAGGTGCGGATGTTCCGGGAAGGGAAGTTGCAGGTGCTCATCCGGGATTACCAACCGGCGGAATACATGAACAGCCTGCTGGCGGTCTGATTCCGTCCGGGTCCGTTATCGCTTGCAGGTCAGGGCGGTAATACGGATGATCGCAGCATGGTCGAAGAGCCGACAGGCAGCGAGTCCGAGCTCCAAGAAATCCAGAAGCTGGAAATGTTGGGGCTGATGGCGGCCAGTGTTTCGCACCACCTGAACAACAAGCTGGCCCTCATCGTCGGGAACGTCGATGCGGTATTCAGCGAATCGGGAGAAAACCTCCGGGTCCAGGCGGCGCTGGCCGAGATCCGTTTGGCGGCATTGCAGGCGGGGGAATTCTGCCGCCAATTGGTCAACTATTCCCGCCGGGGCGGTGAAGACACCATCCTGGTTGATTTTTCCACCTTGATTGTCGATCTGGCATCCCTGTTGGCCATGTGCCTGCCGAAGCCGGTGGCGCTTCAGATCGCCTGCGAACCCGCCCTGCCCTCCGTCGAGGGACACCCCAACCAGATCCGGCAGGTGATGATCAATCTGGTCATCAATGCCTGTGCCTCGCTGCGAGAGGTCCAGGACCAGGTGCTTCTGCGCACGGCTAGGGTCGAGATTGATGCGGAGTTCCTCGCCTCCCTGCCGGACGCGGCCGGTGCCCGGCCCGGACCTTACGTGTTGCTGGAAGTGAGCGATACCGGACCTGGCCTGGATGCGCGGCAGGTGGAACAGTTGTTCGAACCTTTTCTGACGCCGGACATGGGCGGCATGGGTCTGGGGTTGGCGGTGGTCAGGGCCATCGTGCGGGCCCACCATGGGTTCCTTCAGGTACAAAGTGTTCGTGGCCAGGGAACCGCGGTGCAGGTCTACTGGCCGGCTGTCGTCGAGCCCGAGGCGGCGGCACCTGTGTTGGCAGAAACTCCCGTGGCTGCGCCGGAACCGACGGCGGACGGGACGGAAAGCGACCGGGGCAAGAAAGTTTTGTTGATCGACGATGATCCCCAGATCCTGGATGTCACCAGCAAAATGCTGAACAAAATCGGCTATCAGGTGGTCGCCGCGCCCGACGGCGTCTTGGGGGTGGAGCGTTTCATTGTCCACCGGAACGAACTTTCCTGCGTCATCCTCGACCTCAATATGCCCTACATGAACGGGGCGGAAACCCTGAAGAGCCTGCGCGAAGCGGGGTGTGAGTTGCCGGTGCTGGTTGCCAGCGGGTTCTCGCGTCTGCTCATCACCCAGGAAATGCGGGATCTTGGCATCGCTGCCTTCATGGAAAAGCCGTTCACGATGGAGGCCCTGGGTCGGACCTTGGATAAAATCTTCAATCCCGGGCCCGGATTGTTTGGCACGAGCGGATGAACGGATATTACGAATCTCCGTCGCTTCTGGGGCAATACCTGTTGCTTCATTACGGACGCCATGACGAAGTGTTAGGCTGGCCCGATGGCCCCGCGGCCGGCTTGGATTTCCCCGGGCGTTGTGCGGCCCGCTTGGGCCGGGCATTGGAAGGTAGACGGTGTGCCCGTTTCCTGGATCTGGGCTGCGCGGTCGGACGTTCGACGTTCGAGGCGTTGCGCTGGGCGGACGAGGCCGTGGGTTTGGATTACTCGGCCGCGTTCATCGCCGCGGCGGTTGAATTGTCGCAAGCGGGCCGCCTGCCCTTCCCCCGTCTCGACGAGGGTTTGATGACCACCGCCTTGGTGGCGGAAGTCCCGCCGGATCTGCCCCGTGAACGGGCCCGTTTTGTGCAGGGGGATGCGTGCTCGCCCGCACCCGGTCTGGGCAAGTTTGGCGCCGTGCTCCTGGCCAATCTGCTGTGCCGTCTGCCCGATCCCGGGCGCTGTCTGCGCGCGCTGCCCTCCCTGGTCGAGGCCGGGGGAGTGGTCATGATCACCACACCCTGTTCCTGGATGGAGGCATTCACTCCGCAAGACCGCTGGCTCGGTGGGGTGGACGCACCGACCCTGGATGGCATCCGGAGGGAAATGGAGCCGGCTTTCCAATTGCTGCAAACCGAGGAGATGCCTTTTCTCATCCGTGAACATGCCCGCAAATTCCAATGGAGCGTCGCCCAGGCCAGCTTCTGGCGGCGTGGTTGAGGGGACCTGCATGGCTCAACAAGGCTCGAAGAAAAAAATCCATCTGGACGCCACACCGGGTCCGATCCACAACCCTTTTGCCGCGTTGGATGCCGCTGGTTTGCCAGTAGGACCCAGCACTCTGGAACCTGCGCCCGATAAAGAAAAAGAGGGGCAGGACCCTGCGAAACTACGCCGGGGACGGGTGGTTTTGCGCAGGGAGACTGCCCAGCGAGGGGGCAAGACGGTGGTCGTGGCCGGTGGTTTTGAGGACACCCTTGATGAAGCCGAATTGGCCGAGTGGGCCCGCGCGCTGCGCAAGACTTGTGGTTGTGGCGGAACGGTGCGTGAACGGGAAATTGAAATTCAAGGAGACCAGCCGGGGCGAGTCGCCGCTTTTTTCCGGGAACTCGGATTCCGGGTGGCGGGTGTGGTTCAGTGATCATTTTCAATCTGCTATGCAAATACAATCTAATACGATAAACCTGCTTGCATTAGTTTGTTTACTTTAAAGTTAAACCGAGCCAGCATGGCCACGCATGAAAAACGGGCGGTTTCATTGTTTGGTGGGTGCGGTGATGAAAGCTGGCGAATTGAACGAATTGCGTTCCGAATTCCATCGCCGGCGACGCTGGTTCCCGCATATGGAACTGGTGGCACCCATCATCGATCTGGGCGACCGTTACACTTGCCCCCACCGTTTCTCCATCGGCAAAGGCCGGCATTTTTGTGTCTCGCAGTGCTACCTGCGGCATTTTGTTCCCGCGGCCAAGTAAAACCTGCCCGCGGGGTCAACGCATCCGAAAGCCCAGTGCGGTGGCTGGCACCAGGAGTGCCTGGAGCAACCACCAGAAGTGGCCCTCCGGTTTCATGATCCACACAGCGGTGACTGCGGCCAACGTGAACAGGGTCCAAAGGAGGGCAAGGGCGAACCGCTGCGGGGTGGTCCTCCGTGCTGCAATCAGCAATGGAACGGATGAGGCGGCCAGCCAGAGATTGAGGGCAAAATCCGTCTGGACGGCCATGGTGCTCCCCGACGCGGACCAGGCCGGATGGATGACCAGACGTAAACATGCGACCAGTCCGCCCAGCAGGATTATTCGGTGGAGCCACCGAATTGTGATTGGAGTGGCATGGGAGGTCCCGGCGGTTGCGGGGAGGGGCGGGGGCGTGGTTGCCAACGCGGCCCGGGTCCAACCGGCAGAGGCCAGCGCGGCAAAAAGAACCAGCAGCACCAACTGCAATTCCCGCCAGGAAGGCCAGGCCGGGGAATCTTTCCCAGTATGAAATGTGAGTGTGTGCCCTATGCTTTCAAGGGTTTGGTCGACGGCCCGGAAGTGTTCTTTCACTTCTCCCGGCAGGACGTGGTCCTTCTTGGTCCGGAAATGCTCCAGAAAGACGACGGTCCGTCCGTTGTTTTCGAGCGAGGTCTTTCGTTCAAGCCGGTATGCGGGTGAATCCATTTGGTCCGTCTCCTCATGGAGATTCCAGGGTTGCCACAGGTTCACACGGGTGAGCAGTCGCAGGTCGCGCGGGTGGTCGATGGAGAAAGGCGTCCGGCGGACGGCCTGGCTTGGTTTTTCCACCAGATCACGGATCATTTGCGGATAAAACTCCGCCTCGCGCGAACCGCTTTCGGTGGTCCGCCACAGTCCGTCCACCAGGTAGGATTCCGAGCATTCCACCGTGTTTGCTTCCGGGTCGTCCTTCCAGGACAGGGACTGGGCCATGCGGATGAAGCGGTGGGTGTGGGCGTAGTATTCGAGGTAGTCCTGTTGGAGTTTCTCCCGGCCGGAGGAGGCCATGTCATTTCGTGCCTCCTCGGCGGCGGCTCCCCGGTACACCGTGCGCACCGAAAAGAGGGTGGGACCATCGGGAGTTTGGCAGTCGTAGCTTTCGGTGACCTCGGTCCGGGGCATGGATTCGGGTGTCGGGTGCATGTCCACCAAGTCGGACTCCCCCTCCCGCACCAACAGGGCACGGCCGTAGTCCTCAACATAAATTTGCGACAACGGCCCGCGCTGGAGGGTGCGGGTGGGGTCGAGGAAAAGCAATGTTCCCTCCCACTCCAGGGCGGCCACGACATGGTCGAAATCGTAGGGGGAGGGCAGCCAGTCGGAGATGGTGTGGCGCGATTCGGTGTTGACCAGTGCGGGCCAGGCCTTGAGGCCGAGTTCGCGCAGGAGGGTGATGAAAAGCAGGCTCTTGTCCTTGCAGTCACCGAAGCGTCTTTGCAGCACGGTGGAGGGGGGATTGGGCCGGTGCGAACCGGCCCCCATTTCGATGCCGAGATATCGGATCTCGTCCTGGACGAAACGGAGCGCGTAGAGGACCTGCTGTTCGGGCTTCCCTGCGGCCCGGCAGGCCTGGACCAATTGGCGCCACTCGCCGGAAGTTGGTGCTTCTGAGCGGTAGAGCGGAAGGGCCCAGGCCGCGGTTTCGGCCCATCGGGCGTGTTCGCCCAGGTCGATCCAGGGTTTTTCATCGGACCAGGACGGCTGCGAAGGTTCATCGTGCCAGGGTTTGGTGGCGGTCCAGTGCCAGGACCAGACCACACCCGGCCCGCCGGCGGCGATGGTGGGTTCCGGGGCGCCATTGTGCAGGCGGTATTGGATGGGGCGGTTGGCGGGGACCCGGACCATTAGGCGCATCTCCTGCACCGGGTAATCACCCGTGGCCAAAAAGGAGTCGAAGAAAAGACCTTTCATGGTTGGGTGAACACCGGTTATGGTCCAGGACCAGTCGACCACATCGCCGACACGGATGTCCTCCAAGTGGACGGAAAGCATGAGACGCCCGTCCAGCAGGTGGTAATCCATTTCCTCCTCCCGTTGCAGGACACGGATTTCCGCCCGCGCGGTGCGGTCATCCGTCCGCCCCGCACGGATGACCCTCAGGTGGTGGAGGGTGACTTGTTCAAACGCCGGATCAAAGGTCAACCGCACTTCGGATCCGTTCTGGATGCCTGTCTCGGAAACAATTTGGGTGGCCTCACGACGGTAAACCGACGCCGTGGCCGGGTCGCATTGCCGCTCAATCAAAAGGCGATGAACCCCGTCGACGATCTGGTCCAGGGGCGCCTGTCCGGGGGCGGAGGCTTCGTGGATCTCGACCCAAGAAGCGGGTGCGGCGATGCGGTAGGCGGGTTCGGGTGCGGCGGCGAGGAGCGCGCCAGCCGGGCAAAGGATGAAAAACAGGATACGCCGCACAACGATGTTTACCCTTTTTTGCGCGGACGGGGCAAGGTTTGTCAGGTGCGCCGGTCGCTTCGTCCGGCTGGCTGACGGGCGGGCGACCAACAAGTGGTGCGGCCGGCGATGGTCGCCCTTGCCAGGGGCGCACCGGTGAGCGGGCAGTGGCCGCCTTCTTTCCACCGGTGGTTGAACAGCCAAGTGTCCGGGGGAGTTCCCCAAGAACGACCGATGACGCGGAGGGCATCGCGGCAAACCTTGACGGTTTCGTGATGCAGGGTTTTCGATTCGTCGGCGGTCAGTGAGCCCGCCTGTCGGGCGGGGTGGAGGGCCGAACGCCAGAGGATTTCGTCGGCCATCCAATTGCCGACGCCCGGAAAAGCCTCCTGCATGAGGAGAACCGCCTTGACCGGACTGCGCGGGTGCTTTTGCAGGAGGGCGCGGACACGGGCGGTGGTGAACCGGCGGTCGGTTGGTTGTGGGGGCAGGTCGGACCAGGCGGCGGGTTCCGAGCCTTCACCGGCTTGCACTTCTCCGAACATCCGGGGATCGGTCAGCACCAGGTCGGTTTGCGCGAAGTGGAGCACCAGGTGTTCGTGGGGCGCCTGGGCGGAGCCGGGACGTCTGGAACTTAACGATCCACTCATGCCCAAATGAACCGTCAGCCA
The DNA here is from genome assembly GCA_033875315.1 of Candidatus Methylacidiphilales bacterium. Classification (NCBI taxonomy): domain Bacteria; kingdom Pseudomonadati; phylum Verrucomicrobiota; class Methylacidiphilae; order Methylacidiphilales; species Methylacidiphilales bacterium. The sequence goes on along the minus strand of JANRJG010000014.1, from coordinate 56,579 downwards.
GGCCCGGCCGGCAAAACGAAACAGCATGATTTTGCCATGGGTTTCAATCCCGGTGAGTTTTTGTCCGGTCAGCCACCCCGACAGACGATGCGGTTGGGTGCGGCGGAAGATCCTTGCCCGTGGGTGCAGATGGATGCCTGAAACCACCTGTCCAAGACCGGGATTCCATTGGCGGCTGTAATAGCGGACTTCGGCCAATTCAGGCATGGCAATACGCCATCCTGCCAGATAATGCCACTTTTGCCATTGTCTTCCGGAAGATTCTCCCCAAAATGAAAAAGTAAGGCGATGCGATAGGCAATCAGGCAAATACGCAGATTGGCAGCGATGAAACTATCCGATATTCCCGACTTGGCCGAGTTCGAGCGTTACGCACTGGCCCACGAACACTGCCAGACCACGCAAGAGACCTACCACGCGGTGCTTTCCCTGGTTGATTTGATTGCCAACGACGGCAACGCGCCCAGCGGGGCCATCGGCTCGCCTCCGCCCAACCCTTCGAGCCCGGAATTTTTGGAACGCCTGACCCGCAAGTGCGCCATTGTCGAGGAATCGACCCGTTTGATCTGGGCCTGCGCCGCCGCCACGGACCACATCCATCCGCGCATTTGGGAAGAGCCTCCGACCTTGGAGCAGGCCTTGGATTACTTCCACGGATTGGAAGATCTGGACTGGATGGCCCGCACCCACGAACACCGCCTCCGTTGGAGCCAGACTTCGGTCCAAGGCCAATCCCCCCAGATCCCTGCCTGAACGCTTCCTGCGTTCTCGGGTTGATCCCGCTGGCCCTGCCCCGGATTTTTTATCTCAGCGAAGCGCCCTGATAACCCGTGGGGTCGAATGCCACATCGTCAAAGCCCAGTTCCAGCAGCGATCTTCGTAGTTCACTCGACAAGGCCGGTTCCAGCAGGCGGGGGGTTTCAAGGGGGGAAACTTGGACCAGGGCGCTGCGGTCCAGATGACGGACGCGCACGATGCGGAAGCCTGCCCGTGATACCAGGGACTCGGCCGCTTCGACCCGGCGCAATTTTTCCGGCGTGACCTCCAGTCCGGTGGGGATGCGCGAGGCCAGGCAGGGTTGGGCCGGCTTGTCGGCAACCCCCAGCCCGGCCTCCCGGGCCAGGGTCCGGATTTCGGCCTTGGTCAATCCGGCGTCCCGCAGAGGCGCGAGCACGGCGAATTCCCGTGCGGCTTCCTGGCCCGGGCGGAATTCACCTGCGTCGTCCGCATTTTCTCCATAAGCCACGGCCCGGAACCCTTCCTTTTGCGCCAGTTCGTGCAGCTGGCCGAAGAGCTCGTGTTTGCAAAAATAACACCGGTTGAGCGGGTTGGCTTGATAGCGTGGGTCTTCGACTTCGGTCGTCCGCACCACGCGCACGGGAAGGCCATGTTCCCGAGCAAAGGTGGTGGCTTCTTCCAACTCGCTGCGCTTGAGACTTGGAGAATCGGCCAGTGCCCCGCTGACTGAAGTTCCCAAAACGTGGACCGCGCGCCAGAGCAGGAAGGCACTGTCCACGCCGCCGGAGTAGGCCACCAGCAGGGGGGCGTGCAGGCGCAGGATGCGGTCCAATTCTTCCACTTTGGCTGCGGTTGCTTCCACAACAATTCTTATAGCAGATTTACGGGAATTTGATACTTTTACGCCTCTTTGTCCTGAAATTCATGGCCACCATTGTCCAGAAATACGGCGGCACCTCGGTCGGCAACCCCGAACGCATCCGCAATGTCGCGCGCCGCGTCGCCCGTGACCACCAAGCGGGCCACCAAGTTGTGGTCGTGGTTTCAGCCATGTCCGGGGTGACCGATTCCCTGATCAAGCTCGCCCGCGAGGTCACCCCCGAGCCCAGCGACCGCGAGATGGACATGCTGCTGGCCACCGGGGAACAGACCACCATTGCCCTGACCGCAATGGCCTTGCATGCCATCGGCGTTCCCGCTGTTTCCCTCACCGGGGCCCAGGCCGGGATCGTGACCGACGGCAAGCACACCCGGGCAAAAATTTCCAACATCACCCCCGCCGCCGTGCGCAAACACCTTCAAGAAGGCAGCGTGGTCATCATTGCCGGTTTCCAGGGCCAGACCCACGAGGGGCATATCACCACCCTCGGCCGCGGCGGCTCCGATCTCACCGCCATCGCCATGGCCGCCGCCATCAAGGCCGACCTCTGCCAGATATTCACCGACGTGGACGGTGTTTACAGCGCCGACCCCCGCGTCGTGCCCGACGCGCGCAAGATCGAGGTCATTTCCTACGACGAGATGCTCGAGATGGCCAGTTCGGGATCGAAGGTCATGCAGTCGCGCTCGGTTGAATTTGCCAGCAAGTTCGGAGTCGTTTTCGAGGTACGTTCCAGCTTCAATGATGAGCCGGGAACCCTCGTCACACAGGAGCAGCCAGATATGGAACATGTCGTCGTCCGCGGAGTCAGTGTCGAAAAAAACCAGGCCAAGGTCACCGTGGCCGCCCTGCCGGACCAGCCCGGCGTGGCCGCCCGCCTTTTCAACGCCATCGCCGAAAGCGGGGCCAACATCGACATGATCGTACAGAACGTTTCCAGCACCGAAGCCGGGGGCGGCAAAGGCCAGACCGACCTCACCTTCACCCTGCCCAAGGACGATGTGCGCCGCATCCGCCCGATCATCGACACTTTCAAGAAGGAATCCCTGGCCGGCGAAGTGCAGATCCAGGAGGGCATCGCCAAAGTTTCGGTGGTGGGCATCGGGATGCGCAGCTACAGCGGTGTGGCGGCCAATCTTTTCAGCGCGCTGGCCGAAGCGGGAATCAACATCCAGATGATTTCCACCAGTGAGATCAAGATCTCCGTGGTGGTCGATGAGGCCCGGGCCAACGATGCCGCGAAAGCCGCCCACGCAAAATTCGGCCTCCACCGCACCGGATGACACCGGCCTCGATTCTTGGAATTTGTCACCGGGGGCATGGCCTCTGACCGATTGGGTCGGTCAAGCGGCGAGCATGCTCCTCAGTCTGGTTATTCAGGGGGTTTGATTTGATCTATCTCGACCATCTGGCCGCCACTCCCCTCCTGCCGGAAGCACGGGCGGCGATGGAGCCCTTTCTGGGCGGGCAATTCGGCAATCCCACCCACCTGCACCGGATGGGGCTGGCGGCGGCGGAAGCCCTCCGTGCCGCACGCGGGGAAGCCGCGGTGTTGCTCCGGGCCCGGCCGGACGAGATCACCTTCACCTCCAGCGGCACGGAATGCGCCAACTGGGTGCTGAAGGGTCTGGCTGGCAAAAAGCCATCCGGCCACCTCATCCTCACCGAGGCCGAACATCCCGCCCTGCACGACACCGCCCTTTTCCTGGAGCGGAGTGGATTTTCGGTCACATGGGTTCCTGTGGATGGTGAGGGAAAGGCCGATCCCGCCGCTTTCCGCGCGGCGCTGCGGCCGGAAACCTTCCTGCTCGCCACCCATGTTTCCAACCACGACAGCGGGGCCATCCAGGATCTTTCCGCCATCGGGGCGGTGGCGCGTGAAGCGGGGGTGCCTTTCTTCGCTGATGCCACCACGGCGGGCGGCTGGATCGACTTGGATGTTTCGGTTCTGCCGGTGGATTTCCTCAGTCTCTCGCCGCACCGCTTCCATGGACCGAAAGGCGTGGGGATTCTCTACCAGCGCACCGGACAGGTCCTCGGGCCTTTGCTCCACGGTGGCAGGCAGGAGGATGGACGGCGCGGGGGCACGGAAAATGTCGCCGGGATCACCGGGGCGGGTGTGGCCTGTCATTGGGCTGGCGTCAATTTACCCGCCCGGACCGCGGAGGTGGGCCTGCTCCGGGATGCACTTTGGGAATCGTTGCGGTCGCAGGTGCCGGACGCGCGCATCAACGGACCGGTTCCCGGTCCCGGGCGTGATCCGCGCCATCTCAGCGTCAGTTTCGAAGGAGTAGAGGCCGAATCCCTGATGTTGCTGCTTGATCTGCGCGGCGTCCTGGTGACGGCGGCCTCCGGTTGCCTGGGACCCGGGGAAAAGTACTCACGGGTCTTGCGGGTGATGGGTTTGGACAAAGGGCGCATCCGGTCCGCCATCCTCATGGCACCCGGCCCGGGCCAGACGCTCGACGATATCGAGCGGGCTTCGGCAATCATGGCCGGAGCGGTGGAAAAGATCCGCGGCATGGGTTGAAACGGAGATGGAACAGACTTGCGTTTCGGCGATCCGACCGCACTTTGATTAGCCCATGATCACCGAACAGGATGTGCGCAGCGCACTCGGCCAAGTCAAGTATCCCGGCTTCAGCCGTGACATCATTTCCTTCGGCTTGGTCAAGGGCGTGGTCATCGAGGCCGGCAAGGTGGGCGTCCTCCTCGAAGTCACCACCTCCGATGCCCAGGTTCCCAGGCAGTTGGAAGCCGCCATTCGTGAGTCCTTGGGCAACCTGCCCGGCGTCCGGGCCGTGGAGGTGGACATCCGCGTCACCAGCCCGATGAAAGCCGTGACCGAAGGGACCCAGCAGGGCATCCCGGGGGTGCGGCACATCATCGCCGTGGCCAGTGGCAAAGGAGGCGTGGGCAAGTCCACCGTGGCCTCCAACTTGGCTGTGGCGTTGCAATTGCGGGGGCTGAAAGTCGGGCTCCTCGACTGCGACCTCTACGGGCCGAGCATGGGCCTGATGTTCGGCACCGCGGAACGTCCCACCGTGACCGAGGACGAGCGGATCAATCCGATCGAACAATACGGTTTGAAGTTGATGGGCATGAGTTTCCTCATCGAGGACGAGGCCCCGGTGATCCTGCGCGGCCCGATGGTGACCCGCTACACCCAGCAATTCCTCCGTCAAGTGAACTGGGGGGAACTGGACGTGCTGGTGCTCGACCTGCCTCCGGGCACGGGGGACATCCAATTGACGATTGTGCAAACCGTGGCCCTGGCCGGCGCGGTCATTGTGACCACGCCGCAGGAAGTGGCCCTCATCGATGCGCGCAAGGCGGTGAAGATGTTCGAGAAGGTCAACGTCAAGGTGCTCGGCCTGGTGGAGAACATGAGCTTCTTTGCCTGTCCCAGTGACGGGAAAAAGTATTTCCTCTTCGGTGAGGAAGGCGGCAAGCGCGAGGCGGCCCGACTCGGGGTGCCCCTGTTGGGGGAAATCCCCATCGATATCGACACCCGCAAGGGCGGCGACACCGGTCGTCCGGTGGTGTTGTCCGGGGAGGGGTCGTTGGTGGCAAAGGCCTTCCGGCAGGCCGCGGAGAAGCTGGCCGGCCTGCTGCCCCGTTGAGCAAGCTTGGGCAAAAGGTTTCTTCCAATTTTTCTCCCATTGCCAAGCGGCGCGGCAAAAATAGGTTATACTGTTGGTGTGACGGTAATGGATCAGGCAAGCAAAACATAAGTTCTAATCATATTGACAGAACCGGTCTTCGAACCTGTAATTTAAGGCACTCGCATCCGACATGAGTGGACAGAACCCAGACAACGACAGTTTCTTCCGCAACTCGGCCCTATACCGCGAATTTCTGGCGGAGCGTGAAGAAATCCTGAAGCACAAGTGGATCGAGAGCGAGAAACTTGGCCAGGATATTGGATTTGAAAAGGCCCTGCTGGACTGGATCGTCAAGCACCGGGCGGGTTGGCGCCTTCAGCGCCAATCGATGGGTCAGGAACACCCGGCACAGCAACACAATTGAGCGCAACCGATAAGCGCCTTTAAATCGGCCCTGCGAGGCCGGAAAGGTGGAATGAGCAAGACCCGGAATATCTGGGAGGCGGCCGACATGGCGCGCTCCCTGAACCGCCTCGCGCACGAGGTGTTGGAGCGCAATCCCCCCGAGCGTCCGATCGCCCTGGTGGGCATCCAGACCCGGGGCGTCCCTCTGGCCGCGCGCCTCACCGCCCTCATCCGGCAGTTTGACCCCGCGCGGGTTCTGCCCGAACCGGGTCGGTTGGACATCTCCTTCCACCGCGATGATCTGGCCGCGCCCGTTCCGAAAGAAACCGACATTCGGTTCGATCTCAACGGGCTGACGGTGATCCTGGTCGATGACGTTCTTTACACAGGGCGGACCATCCGGGCGGCCCTCAACGCTCTGACCGACCTGGGCCGTCCACGGGCCATCCAATTGGCTGTGTTGGTGGACCGCGGGCACCGCGAGCTTCCCATCCGCGCCGATTACGTGGGCAAGAACCTGCCGACCACACGCGGGCAAGAGGTCATCGTGCGGGTCAAGGAAGTGGATGGAAGCGACGAAGTGGTGCTCCAGGAAGGCCGGGAAAGGGAGGCTTCATGAAGTGGGAGAGAAAGGATCTGATCGAGATCCGCGACCTCAAGGAGGCGGAACTCCATCTGTTGCTCGACACGGCGTCCGCGTTCAAGAACATCCTGGGCCGCCCGATCAAGAAGGTGCCATCCTTGCGCGGTCGCACAGTCGTCAACCTCTTCATTGAGCCCAGCACCCGCACCCGCGCCTCCTTCGAGCTGGCGGCCCAGCGGTTGAGTGCCGACGTCCTGAGTATTTCCAAGGAAGGCAGCAGTATCCGCAAGGGCGAGACGCTCAAGGACACCGCCCTCAACCTCCAAGCCCTCAACGCCGATTTCATCATCCTCCGGCACAGCGCCGCCGGGGCGGCCCGTTTCCTGGCCGACCGGCTCGAGTCCTCGGTCATCAACGCCGGTGACGGCTCGCACGAACACCCCACCCAGGCCCTTCTGGATGTCTTCACCATCCGGGAAAAACTGGGAACCGTGCAGGGCAAACACGTCCTCGTCCTCGGCGACATCCTCTTCAGCCGGGTGGCGCGCTCGAACATCTTCGCCCTCCTCAAGCTGGGCGCTCGGGTCACCCTGGCCGGGCCCTCCACCCTGGTCCCGGTGATTTTCCGCGAGATGGGAGTCAGGGTGGAACATGACCTGGACAAGGTATTGCCTGAGGTGGATGTCATCAACCTCCTGCGCATCCAGCATGAACGCCAGCGCAAGACCATGTTCCCTTCCCTCGGTGAATACACCGCCCTCTTCGGATTGACCTCCGAGCGGTTTGCCCGCTGCCGCCCGGATGTGCTCATCATGCACCCCGGGCCGATCAACCGCGGGATCGAGATTGCCAGCGAGATCGCCGACGGTCCCAATTCCGTCATCCTCGAACAGGTGACCAACGGACTTGCGGTCCGCATGGCTGTTCTCTACCTGCTCAGCGGGGGCGGTCCGATGGATCCGGGAGGTGCTTCATGAAAGGGGCTTTGATCCTCAAAGGCGGGCGGGTCATCGACCCTTCCCGCGCCATCGACGAGCAACGGGACGTGCGGGTGCTCGATGGCCGCATCGTCGAATCCCTGCCGCCAAACATCCCGGTGGAGACCATCGATGTCTCGAAGTATGTCGTCTGCCCCGGTCTGATCGACATCCATGTGCATTTGCGCGAGCCCGGACAGTCGGCCAAGGAAACCATCGCCACCGGCACGCGGGCCGCGGCCGCGGGCGGGTTCACCACCGTGGTGGCCATGCCCAACACCAGCCCGCCCGCCGACGCCCCCAACACCATCGCCTGGATCAAGGCCAGGGCCGCCGAACAGGCTGTCGTCAATGTCCTCCCCACCGGCTGCATCTCCCAGGGGATGCAGGGGGAAATGCTGGCCCCGATCGGCTCTCTCAAGCGCGCGGGGGTGGTGGCCATCACCGACGACGGCCGCTGCATCCAGAACAACGAGCTCATGCGGCGCGCCCTGGAATACGCCAAAATGTTCGACCTCACGGTCATGGACCACTGCCAGGACTACACCCTGACCGCCGACGGGGTCATGAACGAGGGTTATTGGTCGGCGCTGCTCGGCCTGCGCGGCTGGCCGGCCATCGCCGAGGAGATCATCATCGCCCGCAACGCCCTGCTCTCCGAGCTGACCGGCTGCCGGGTCCACTGCCAGCATGTCACCACCGCGGGCGGGGTGCGCATCATCCGCGAGGCCAAGGAACGCGGCGTGCTCATTTCCGGCGAGGTTTGCCCGCACCACATCACCCTCACGGATGAGTCGCTTCAATCCTACGACACCGATTTCAAGATGAACCCGCCCCTGCGCACGCCGCGCGACATCCAGGCCCTGATCCAGGGGGTGCGGGACGGGACGATCGAGATCCTGGCCAGCGACCACGCCCCGCACTGCGCGTTCGAGAAGGAAGTGGAGTTCGACGACGCCCCCTTCGGCATCGTGGGCCTGGAGACCGAATTGGGCATCTTCCTCAACACCCTGGTGCATGGCGGGGTCCTGACCCTATCGGAAATGATCTCCCGCTTGACCGACCGTCCGGCCAGGTTGCTCGGGTTGGACCGGGGCACACTGGCTCCCGGGGCGGTGGCCGACATCACCGTCATCGATCCGGATCTGGCCTGGACGGTGGACAAAGGAAAGTTTGAATCCCGGTCGAAAAACACCCCGTTCCATGGCATGAACCTGAAGGGCCGGGCCGTGCGGACGATCGTGGGGGGGCGCAGCGTCTGGACGCTGGAAAACGGGATCATGGAGAAGGGGATGGACGGGAACAACGGATAAGCACCTGGAAAAGCTGAAATTCCGCCTGTTTCTTTCCGGACGGGTGGGCATAAGGGAATCTGGACAAGCACATGAAAGCAATTTTGGCATTGGAAGACGGCACGGTGTTCGAGGGGATATCCTTCGGGGCCGGGGGCACGGTGGAGGGGGAGATTTGCTTCAACACCTCGATGACCGGCTACCAGGAGATCCTGACCGACCCCTCCTACAAGGGACAGATCGTCACCCTCACCTATCCGGAGATCGGCAACTACGGCACCAGCCCGCAGGATGTCGAATCCCACCGCCCGCACGCTTCCGGGCTGGTGGTGCGGGAGTTGTCCCCCATCGCGAGCAATTTCCGCAGCCGCAAGACCCTGGCCGATTACCTCCGGGACAACGGCATCCCCGGCATCAAACACGTCGACACCCGGGCCCTGACCAAGAAGCTCCGGGTGCAGGGGGCGATGAAAAGCGTACTGACCACGGAACTCGACGCGGCCGGGGCGGTCGACCGTGCCCGCGCCTGGCACGGTCTGGTCGGGGTCGACTACGTCAAGGAAGTCACCTGCAAAGAACCGTTCTCCTGGGATGAGGAGGGACTGGATTCACCCACCTGGTTTGACGACAACCAGAAGGCACTGCAGCCGGGCATCGACCGCCTGCCCCCGGTGGCTTACCGCATCGTGGCCTACGATTTCGGGATCAAATACAACATCCTGCGTCGGCTGCGCGAGCAGGGTTTCGGCATCACCGTGGTGCCGGCGACGACGAAGGCCGGGGAAGTGCTCAAGCTGAATCCGGACGGGGTGTTTCTTTCCAACGGCCCCGGAGACCCGGCGGCGGTGACTTATGCCCACGAAGCGGTGCGCGGATTGATGGGCAAAGTCCCCTTGTTCGGCATTTGCCTTGGCCACCAGATCCTCGGGCATGCGGTGGGAGCGGGAACGTTCAAACTCAAGTTCGGTCACCGGGGCGGCAACCAACCGGTCAAGGACCTGGCCACCGGACAGGTCAAAATCACCTCGCAGAACCACGGCTTTGCCGTGAATTCCGACAAGCTGGATCCCAAGGAAATCGAACTGACCCATATCAACCTCAATGACGGGACCTGCGAGGGGATGCGGCACAAGGGCGCCTCGGCCTTCTCGGTCCAATACCATCCCGAGGCTTCGCCCGGGCCGCACGACGCGGGATACTTCTTCGAGCAGTTTCGCAAAGAAGTTGAACGGGCGCGGCAAACAAAGTAATTTTACCACTCATTTATGCCCAAGCTGATTGTCAAATCGCCGGAGTTCGCCGGGGTGGTGTTTGATCTCAACAAACCCTCGGTGACGATTGGTCGCGGGGAAGAGGACAACACCTATGCCTTGGCCCACCCGAGTGTTTCGACCCGCCATGCCGAATTCCGCCTCGAAAGCGGCGATTACCGCCTGATCGACCTGGGTTCGACCAATGGCACCCGGGTCAATGATGAGCGTATAACCGAGACGGTCCTGCGGAACCAGGACGTGGTCATGCTGGGCAACATGCTGATGACCTACGAGTCCGAGACATCTGCGGCGGCGGCCCCCATGCCCGTGGCCGAGACCCGGGTCAGCCTGCCCATCGGTGCCCAAACCGGGCGTCCGGCCAATTTCAAGAATCTGGCGCCTTTCCCCAAACCGAGGAAAAGCGCCGGCGGCTTTCCCATGCTGGTGTTGGTGGCATTCTTGGTCGCCCTCGGCGGTGCCGGCTTCCTGATCTTCAAGTTTCTCTCCCTCTGACCAAAAGGCTCCTGGCCTGCGCGTCTCCGTTGCCCGGGGAGAGAAAAGGACCGAAACAGCCCGGAGGCATCCCGAGGCAAAACCGATGCCATCCCCTCTTGTAGACGGGGAATCCTTTCCCCGTTTGCCTTTGGCTGTCGGCTGTCGGCTGTCGGCAAAAATCATCCATCAGAAACCCTAGATCCCGCATCCGGAATCCCGAATACAATCTGGTTTGTAGTTTCATATTTCTGCTTTTACGGCTCCCGCCGTGGTGCGGGATGGACTCCGTCCAGAGGACACGGCCACTTTGCGGCACGCACTCAAGTTTCAGCCTTCAGGTCTCGTCCCTCTGCCATTCGCCATTCAATCACCTCGACATCGGCTAGGGTGGGTTGCTAAACCGATCTCGATACAGGCAACCTCCCGAACTACATGACCCATGCCAACAAAGCCTTGGAGAGATGCAGGAATGCACCCCGTGATTGGGTAGGGAAGCTTGGCCACTATGAGAAACTTTCTGGTTCCGTGGCTGAACCCCTCTAGCCCTCCTGACCCCTCCCTCTTTCAAGGGGGTGCTAAACTAGTTGACATGAAAACGCCATAAACATATCGGTCCCCGAATTAGATTCGTTGATTTGTGATGATTTACACGGGGTTTGTTCAAATTTGGTTATTTTTTATTTTGACTGGGGTATACGGTGTTGTGCTAGTTAGTGAGCCTAAACAAGCCAGGCGCTTCTGACGACAAGGTAAACGCGTCATTGATAGTGAAAGCGTGCATCTTTCAGCGGGCAGCGCTTGCTCATCAAGGATTTTAGGCCATGCACATCGATAATCTTTGCTTCAATCGCAGTTTATTCCTGCGCATTTTTGGTTTTAGCCATGTCTTCTTTACTGGCTTCATAGCCATCGGACAGATTGCGGATCCCAATCCAGCTGGGATGGCGGAAGATGCACCCATCGAGGCTTCAGTGCCGAATATTGTGAGTGAATCTAGCAGTCAAGAGACCATAAGTTCGGATGCTACAGTCTCAAAAAACGCTCCCTCAACAGGAAAAGTCAAGGATGTCCCGGTAGACGAAACCGCCGCCCTGGCTTCAACAGCCACCGCTGGTTCTTCCTCCTCTGACAGCAGCACGGAAAACTCCGGAGGAGGTCTTTCGGAGGGCGCAAGGATGAATTTTCAAACGGATTTGCACACAGGGCGATTTTCTTATGGTTATCCGATTCAGGTGGCCCCGGCACGCCAGGGGGCTGAACCCAAGCTGTCCATTGCTTATAATTCCTCTGGTGGAAACGGCCCTTGCGGGGTTGGTTGGAGTTTGGAGTTGGGCTACATTCAGCGCAATGGAAAGAAGGGCGTTCCAGTTTCTTGGTCGGGCAGCAATGCCCTTTCTCAATATGATGACAATAGGGGCTTTGTCATTTCTTTCGGTGGAGTCAACGCCGAGCTGGTCAAAGTTCCCGACGCCACAGCTCCGGGAGGGTTCGTTTACCGGGCCAAAACCGAGAGTGCTTTCCTGAATTGTGTCTACTCCGCCGGCTATTGGCTGATCACGGATCGTTCAGGTAACAAGTTCTACTTTGGCCAAGCGGCCAACTCCCGCATGGACAATCCCAAACCCGGCTGGAATACCGGAAATGGCACCGGAACTTTCCGCTGGGCATTGGACAAAGTAGAGGACGTCAATGGCAACATCACCCTCATCACCTATTCCAACGATGGTGGGGCTCTTTACTTGCAAAAAATCGAATACAATGGACACGTTTCCGGTCTGGGTGCCACACACCTTGTGGAATTCGAACTGGAAGACCGTGATGACGACTCACTCGACTTCCGGGCTTGCTACAAAGTTGAACAAAAAAAGCGCTACAAAGAAATCCGAGTCAAGGTAGGTGCCGGTTTGGTGCGGAAATATGTGCTGGGTTACGCAACCTCGAACTCGACTCTGCGCTCACGTCTGATTTCCGTGACCCAGTATGGCGCGGATGGCACCAGTGCACTCCCTGCCACCACCTTTACCTACCAGGACAAACCTTTGGAATTTGAATCCCAAGCGGTCGAGTGGACGGGAGTATCCGGGCAGGGGGACAATGCCGAAGACAAGCGAAGCCTGCGATCCTTCGATGGGACAAAAACCCGCGGCGACCTTGTGGACTGGGACGGGGATGGTTTGCCGGATCGAATCAATCGCAAGGCCGCTTCACCTTACGACCGCTACATTGTCCAGTACAACAAAGCTGGGAAAAACGGTCCCACGCAGTTTACCCAAGAGTTTCTCATCCAACCCTTGAGCGGCAACCAGACCAGCACCACGTGGAGGAGCCTCAAGGGAGAGAACAATGGCTCCATCGTGATGAATATGCTCGATCTCAACGGAGATGGCATACCCGATCGGGCCTACCAGGAGAATACTGGCCCTTACGATCGGATTTACGTCCAACACGGCAAGGGCCGGCAAGGCACTGATTCCCTCGAATCCAGCCCGGTTGCCTACACAGGAATCGATGCCGAGGACGCTTCGTCCACTTGGCGAGCGCTCGGCAAGAATAACGACAAGGAAGTTTCCATGTTGGACATCAACGGCGATGGATTTCCCGACCGAGTTATCAAACCGAAGAACACCCCTTACAACTACTTTTGGGCCCAAACCCTTGAGGGAACAACTTTCAGCCCACTCAGGAAATGGACCAATTTTCAGCCCTACAGCACCGATAACTCATGGTCCAGCATCTTTGGCCGCGACAATTCCGGCGATACCAGCAGCGGCTTTTTCGACATCAATGGGGACGGTCTGCCTGACCGCGTGGCCCGTAAAGACACTTCCCCCTACAACCAGTTCCAAGTCCAATACAACAACGGAGCGGGTTTTGAGGACCCTGTCTGGTGGGGCCCCCTCGTATCCGAAAACACGGGAAATGCCTGGAATGCTCCCGTGGGGCGCGAACAACTGAAGGTAAATACCACCCTGCTCGACATCAATGGAGACGGTCTGCCCGACCGCGTCAGTCGTCGCCCCAATGCCCCTTACACCAGCTTCCGGGTTCAACTGAATACCGGTACCGGCTTTGCCGCTCCTTTTACGTGGAACAACGTAATGAGCGAACTTCCCACTGAGCAAAAGTGGCAAAGCGTCAGTTGGATGGACACTTCCTACACAGCAGTCGATCTCTTGGACATGAATGGAGATGGCCTGCTCGACCGCGTCGTCCGCAAGGCCGCCCCACCCTACGACCGCTTCTTTGTTTACTACAACAAAGGTCCCTTCCCCGATCTCTTGAGCGGCATCACCAACGGCCTGGGGGCCACGACGGCAGTCTCCTACCTCCCTTCCACTGCCTACGACAACCGGGACAAACCCTGGACTACCGATCCTTGGACGGAAAAAGCCAAGGGACTGCTGCCCTTCCCCGTCCAAACCGTCCAATCGGTCACCGTGAATGATGGTATGGGCAACATCGGTACCACCACCTACACCTATATGGGTGGCATGTTCGATGCCGTCGAACGCGAATTCCGTGGCTTTTACCAGGCTTCCATGACCGACCCCAGTGGTATGAAGACGGTCAAATACTTCCACCAATCCGGAGGACGCGACGGCTCCACATTGGGTGAATTTTCGGACGCTGGCTCCAAAGCCAAAAAAGGCATTCCATTCCTTACCGAAACCTACGGCAGTGATGGTAATCTTTACTCCCGCCAGCTCAACAAAGTCGAGGAAGTCGTTTTGGATTCCACCACAGGCTGGACCTTTCCCTACATCGCCCAGACCATCAGCCTGACCTATGCCGGCACTTCGCCAACAGGAGGGGCCTACCGCGCCACTTGCCAGCAGTTTGAATACGACGGCGGCAACATCGCCACGGCCAAAAAAGGCAACCTCTCTAAAACCACCAATCTTGGCGAAGTGGGATCGGTCAACCTGGCCAACCACTCCTTTTCCGACATCCTCCCCGGCGGGGCCTCTGACACAGTGGTCAACGAGATGGTTTTTGCCAGCCTCTCGAACGCCTACATTACGGATAAGCCCGAGTATGTCCGCATCAAAAACGCCTCAGGAACCGCGCTCCGGCAGACCAAGTTCACCTATGATGGGGCAACTGGTCGCGTGCTAACGGAACAAGTCTGGCGTGACTCGGACAACACTTGGCTCACATCCCTTCAGTTCAGCTATGACGTCTATGGGAACATCGAAACCAAGACCGAGGCCAATGGTGTCTGGACCTACCTGCAATACGACCCCACTTACCGCACCTTCCCCGTCACCCAGCAAAAGGGATCCTTTACTTCTTCCACGGAATACGATGCCCGCTCCGGCCAGATCACCCGCGCCACCGATATCCGGGGCATGGTCGCGGAATCTTCCTACGACACCTTCTTCCGCCTGACCGAAACCCGCATCTCCACCACCCCCGGCGGTCCGGCCAATCTCTGGCGCACGCGCACGTCCTACCTTCTGGGAGGCATTGATGGCGCGGGCAATTCCCTCAACCGCATCCGTGAGCAAGTTTACGATCCCAATGACACCGCCAACGGGCATGAAACGTACACATATGCCGATGGCATGGGCCGTTCCATCCAGCAGCGTGTCGAGGCAGAAAACGGCCAGTTCCGCGTCACCGATACCTTCTACGACGAGGCCGGACGGAATTACTACACCACCCTGCCGGTGTTCAGCGCCGGGTCCTCCTTCACCGCCTTCAACCCCAGTGCCCCCGGCACCCTGACAGAATTTGACGCCGCCAACCGTCCCTTCCGCACCACCCCGCCGGACGGGGAAACCGGTTCCCCCACCGCGCCCGTGGTCACCCAGTTCAGCATCGGCGGCGACCCGTGGACCGTTCGCACCCTTGATCCCATGGGCAAGGCCCACCGCGCCCTCAAGGACGCCTACGGTCGCGTCCGCGTCATTGTCGAGGAAACCGCCGCAGGCGACCTGACCACCGACTACACCTATGACCCGGTCGGTAATCTGGTCCAGACCACCGACCATGCCAACAATGTCACCCAGATTACCTACAATTCCCTCGGTCAGAAGACCGGCATGACCGAGCCCAACATGGGCACCTGGTCCTACGCCTATGACACTGCAGGACGTTTGATCTGGCAGGAAGACGCCAAGGGCAACGCCGTCTACTTCCACTTCACCGACCCCCTCGGACGCATCAGCCAGAAGGATGTTTACAACCATCTCAGCGTCCTCACCTCCACGGTCACCTACAGCTACGACAGCGGCAGCAGCGGCTACACCGTCGGCCCCGGCCAGCTCCACCAGATCACCGACTCCCAAGGCTGGGAAAAGTTCTCCTATGACGCCCGCGGTCGCGTCATCAAGAGCACCCGTTACCTCAACGTCACTTCCAGCGCCTACACCGTGGAGACCACCTACGACGAAGCCGACCGTCCCCAGACCGTGACCTATCCGGCCAACTCAGCCACCCTGGCCTACACCTACGACACGGCCGGTCACCTCGTCCAGATCCAGTCCACTGCCGGAACCGGTGGCACCGAGGTCTTCTATTCCAATCCTGTTTGGAATGTCCTCGGCCAGCTCACCTCTTCCCAGGCAGGCAACGGCCAGACCACCACCTACGAGTATTACCCCAACTCGAAGCGTCTCAAGCGGCTCGTCACCCGTGCTGGGACCAATCCCGCCCTTCAAGATCTGACCTACACCTACGATGAAGCTTCCAATATCAAGAGTATTGCCGATGCCGTGTCACCCTCCGGCTCCGCCAGCCAGAGCTTCTCCAACGCCACCTACGACGACCTCCACCGCCTGACCTCCCTGACCTCCGTCGGCATGGCCGGAACCAAGTCCTATACCTATGATGCCATTGGCAACATGGTTTCCTCCCAGGAAGGCGCGGTGCCCACCACCTACACCTACGGAAGCAGTCGTCCCCACGCCGTAACCCAGGCCCATGGCAAGACCTACGCCTACGATGCCAACGGTAGCATGACCATCCGGGGTGACCAGACCCTCACCTACGACCCGGAAAACCGCCTCGCTTCCGTCACCGGAGGCAATGCCACCACAACTTTTGGTTATGCCCATGACGGCTCCCGCCTGTGGAAGTACAATGGAACCCACTACACCATCTGGATCGGCGGCATCTACGAGATCAAGGACGGCAAGACCCTCTGCCATGTCCTGGCCGATGGCAAGCGCCTCTGCACCTTCGAGCCCGCCGGAGGCATGGCCGATGCCATGGGCATCCTCCCCGGTATCGCCGACCTGGCCCATCACGTCCAACAAGGCATCGACTGGCTGCTGGAAATGCAGCGCTACCCCCTGACCGTCACCCTCCTCGGCTTGATCGGCCTGCTGTGCCTCATGCTGGGAGCCAACGGAATGTTCACCGCGAACCGCCGTCGCCAAGGCTATGGCGGTCAAGAGCTCGCGAAGCACGGCGGTGGAAGGAGGACCGGAGTCCGTTCCTTCGCCCGCACCATCCTCCGCGCCACCGGTGGACGGTTCGATTCGGTTTGTCGGAGCGCGGGCGTCCCGCCTGCCCCGGCGGGCATCCTGCCCGCCGGTGCCTCTTTCCTCACCCCTCCGCTTTCGTCCGGCACGGCCACCCTTGCTCTTCCCAACCCTGAATTCACCCTCTCATGGTTTTCCGCCGTCCTCCGTCATCCGTCCACTGTCGTCGGTCCTTACGTCCCCACCCCGTGGAAAACCTTCTTTGTCCAAGTCGTCTGTTTCCTGACCTTCCTGTCCGTCTTCTTCTGCTCCTTCCCCGCCCATGCGGTCAACCCGGTCTTCACGCCGGTGTTTTATTACTACCACAGCGACCACCTGGGATCGTCGAGCATCATGACCGACCGGTCCGGGGAAGTGGTGCAGAAATACACCTACACGCCCTTCGGGCGGGAACTGTCCCAGGACAACACCCAGGCCTTTGAAGTCAGCCACCGGTTCACCGGGCAGATCTTCGATGAGGACACCGGGCTGTATTATTTCAACGCCCGGTATTATGACCCGGAGTTGGGACGGTTCATCTCGGCGGACACCATTGTGCCCGATCCCCAGAACCCGCAGACCTTCAATCGTTACGCGTATTCGCTGAATAACCCGCTCAAATACGTCGATCCCAGCGGGCACGAGCCGATCACCATCACAGCCATTGTTGTTGGCATCCTCATCGCCACGGCGGTGGGGGCGGCAGCGGGAGCGGCCGTAGCTGCGGCCCAAGGCGGTAACATCGCCATGGGGGCCTTAACGGGGGCGATATCGGGATTTTTGGGGGGCTTGGGGGCCCTGGGAGGACCGGCCGGAGCGATAGCGGCCAGTGCCGCCGCAGGGGCCATCAATGCGGCCATCACCGGAGGGGACATAGCCCAAAGTGCGTTGGTGGGAGGGATAACCGGAGGCATCAGCTTTGCCGCCTCCAGTCTGACCCAGGGCTTGGTCAAGGGGATCGCCGACCCTGTGATCCGGGGAGCCATTCAGACCGGGGCTTCCACGGCCACTGGAGCGGTCACCGGAGGAGTGGGCTCCGTGCTCATGGGTGGGGACTTTTGGCAGGGGGCGGCTGTTGGGGCTGCGACGGGTGCAGCCATCGGAACAGTCTCTGCGACAATTGAATTCATCGGAAATTCCACGGAATCTTCCCATGGCTATATGTCAGCGCCACGTGGCCAATCCAGAACAGAATCACAAATATCCCAAGGAAATGGGGAAATCTGGTATGGTATTGATCAAGATGGTCTAAGAGAGTTTAGTCGAACAGGTGAAGGTAAAAAAATGTGGCAATCGTTAGCTACGGATGAAAGGATTACTCTAGTCCTAAACCCAAGAGTAGAAAGTTTTCAGCAAGCCTTAGCATCACATAATCGGGTATACTTGAGTATTCACTCTACTGAATCCGGAGCGTTGCAGTTCGCAAACAACAATTCATTAACTCTCACACAAGCTATAAGAGGTGCAAATGTTAAGGCTAGTGTTTTAGGCATAAATGCATGTAGCCCTTTAAAGCATTTGAATGCCTTCAATGGCCTAAGGCTTCCTTCGACTGGCTACAAATGGCTTAGTGGACCTGCTCTGGGGAGAAACCCAGCTAATACAGACATCTTTATGGGGCTCGTAAACGTTCAAAGAGAAATAGCTGGCAAGTAAAACAACTAGTTATGAGACAAATGCTAGTCTACAATCTCTTCGTGTCTTCAATGCTGGCATTTATGGTGGTATTGACTGGATGTAATACTAATGAATCGGAATATTTAAGCGTATCGCGGATCAGGCTAGCAGACGGCTCAGCATACATGATGAATTACTTTTCAGATAAAAAGATTACAAAAATCGAGCTGAGAAATATTCGGGTTTCCGACAAAAGCATTCAAATCATTGATCAAAGCTTGTTGGATTCATTCAGTGGCATGCTTTATGAAATAAATGCTTCTGGCGGTTCAGTCATGTCAATAGAAGAGTATGATTTAATCATTCATTACAAAAATAAACATGGATCAAAAGGTTTGCTGAGGCTCGGAGTCATTTACAGCGAAGATTCAAACCTTATGATTCGAGGGCGTTCCGTTGACGGAACCATAATCGGCGATTTTTATTGTCAAAATAAAATCTCTGATTTTCTGAAAAACCTTATCAAGGATATTCGATAACATATCAGTGGGGTCAGTCCGTGAAAACTGAAATATGACGGAAGTTGTGGGATGGGTTGGACGGCGAGCGGGCGGGCTAGCCCCAGCCCGGAGGGTGATGGCGGCACCTGTCCGCCTCCTTCGTCGTCCCTTCCTTGCGTACCTCGTCCCGATAGGCGCGGTCGCTCCTCCTCGAGTCCGGGCAGGTGGCACTCATCACGCGGGCCACGGGGGCTTATCCGGATAGGCTCTTAGCCGGATCGATTGAATAGAAATCGCGCACAGTCGCAGAGACGCCGAGGAGAAATGGAGCGGTTTTGGGGAGAAAAGGGATTCACTGAACGGTGATCAAAAAAGAGCTTCTCAACCGTTATCTGCCTCCGTGTCCTCAGCGCACTCTGTGGTTGAAGTTATGGACGTGCCCTGAGGGCGCGGAGGCCGCGAGGCCTCGGGTTTTTGTGCTCGGAATCACTTGCCTGGACTCCTTCCAAGGCCTACTCTTGGAGCCCTTTATGGCCATCAAGGGACAACAAATCGCCATTGTCGGAGCCACCGGTGCGGTCGGGGTGGAAATCCTCCGCGTGCTCGAACGCCGCCGCTTCCCCGTGGCCGGACTCAAGCTGCTGGCTTCTTCCCGCTCAGTCGGCAAATCCCTCGATTTCCAAGGCAAGCCGGTCGCTGTGGAGGAAGTTTCCGCCGCCGCTTTCCAGGGCATCGACATCGCCTTCTTCAGTGCCGGGGCCACCCGCTCGCGTGAATTCATCCCGGCCGCCCTGGCTGCCGGGGCCTGGGTGGTGGACAATTCCTCCGCCTTCCGCATGGACCCGAAGGTTCCGTTGGTCGTTCCCGAGGTCAATCCGGGGGATCTTTCCAACGGATCGCGCCTGATCGCCAACCCCAATTGTTGTGCCGCCATCCTGGCCACCGCTATCTGGCCGATCCACCAGGCAGCGGGCATCAAAAAAATCGTCGTCTCCACCTACCAGTCCGCTTCCGGGGCCGGGGCCCAGGCCATGCAGGAACTGGAGGACCAGGTGCGCGAACACGTCGCCGGACAGCCCATCACGCGCAAGGTCTTCCCCCACCAGATCGCCTTCAATCTCTTCTCCCATAACACGAAGGTAGCAGACAACGGCTACAACGAGGAGGAGAACAAGCTCATCGAGGAGATCCGCAAGATGTTCCATCTGCCGGAGCTGGCCATCGTCCCCACCTGCATCCGCGTGCCCGTCCTGCGGGCGCATTCGGAGTCGGTCGTGCTGGAACTGGAAAAGCCGCTCACTCCGGAAAAGGCCCGGGAAATCCTCTCCAAGTCCCCCGGCGTGAAGTTGGTGGACGACGCCGCTGGAAACCACTTCCCCATGCCCATCGAGGCCAGCGGCGACCTGGACGTCCATGTCGGACGGATCCGCCGCGACCTGTCCTCGCCGAATGGCCTGGCCCTGTTTGTCTCCGGTGACCAGCTCCTCAAGGGGGCGGCCTGGAATGCGGTGCAGATCGCCGAGGAACTGGTCAAGGCCGCCTGATTGAGATTCTGATACGGGAAGATACAGTTTGCGCCACAGAGGACACAGAGGTCACAGAGGGGAAATGGGTTGGGCATGACTAAAGCATTTTGCATTTCATCCGCTACTCGTTCTCATACTCTTTCTCATTCTCGTGCTCTCTGAATGGGAGAGAACGAGCACGAGAGCGAGTAAGAGAAACGATATGAAACCTCTGCCAATTAAACGCCATGCGCTCTAAAAAGGCTATTTTACCTTCAGGTGATTACAAATTTATCAGAATTTACCTCTGTGTTCACTGTGTCCTCTGTGGTTAATGTGATGATCCCATGGCTGACTTGAAACAGACGCTTGAAACCCTGGGACGCGACGCACGACTGGCCGCGCGGCGGCTGGCTTATGCCTCTACGGACGAGAAGAACCGTCTGCTCGGCTTCCTGGCCACGACCCTGGATTCCCGTCGTGGGGAATTGGCGGCCGGCAACGCCATGGATCTGGCCGCGGGCAAAGAAGCGGGCCTCTCGGCGGCCATGCTCGACCGCCTTGAGTTCACTCCAAAGCGCATCGACGCCATGATCCAGGGGGTGCGCGACGTCATCGCCCTTCCCGATCCGGTGGGTGACGTTTTGAAAGCTTGGACCCTGCCCAGCGGCCTCGCGATGCAGAAAGTGCGCGTGCCCATCGGAGTCATCGGCATCATTTACGAGTCCCGTCCGAACGTGACCGTGGACGCCGCCATCCTCTGCTTGAAGACGGGCAACGCGGTCATCCTTCGTGGTGGCAAGGAAGCGTTCCATTCCAATCGGGTGCTGGGTGATTGCATCCGGGCCGCAGCGGAACAGGCCGGACTGCCCGCCGGGGTTTGTGCCATTGTGCCGACGACCGACCGCGAGGCCATCGCGCTGCTCTGCGCCATGGACCAGCACATCGATTTGATGATCCCCCGCGGTGGCTACGGTCTGATTGAAACCGTCGTCACCCACGCCCGCATGCCGGTGCTGAAACACTTCCATGGGGTGTGCCATGTTTACGTGCATGAGAAGGCCGATCCGGCCATGGCCGAGTCGGTCGTGGTCAATGCCAAGACCCAGCGCCCGGGCACCTGCAACGCCGCCGAGACGTTGCTGGTCGACCGATCGGTGGCGGCAACCGTTCTTCCGAAAGTCGCCGTTGGCTTGAAGGCCAAGGGGGTCAAGCTTCTGGGTGACGCCGAAGTGTCCGGAATTCTGGGAGAGAAGCTGTCCGAACCGGAGAATTGGAAGACTGAATACCTCGACCTGGTCATGGCCGTGAGGGTGGTGTCCGGGTTTGATGAAGCGGTGGACCACATTGAGACGTATGGTTCCCATCACAGCGATGCCATTGTGACCGGTGACGCCGGGGCGGCGGAGCAATTCATTGCCCGGGTCGATTCGGCGGCGGTTTTTTGGAATGCTTCCACGCGGTTGAATGATGGTGGGGAATTCGGCTTTGGGGCCGAAATCGGCATCAGCACGGACAAGATCCACGCCCGCGGGCCGATGGCGTTGGAGGAATTGACCAGTTACAAGTACGTCGCCCGGGGCAACGGGCAGATCCGGGCCTAGAGCCGCATCCTTTGGGTTGGCGACAAAGTGCCTTACGGGAGGGCGAAGCTCCTGGCTCCCCCGTAAGCCTTCGGGGCTGAGCCGCCCTTGGAATAGAGACATCAAACCGGCTCGGCAGGAGCCTCGCCCTCCCGTTGGTCCTTTCGCCCAGTCAATGGGGTTTGGTATATGAGTACGAGAACGAGCGGCTGATTATAAAGTAGTCGGATTATGAACGGGGAGGACCGGAACGGGGTCCGATCCCAGCATGGATTCTTCGTCCTTCAGTTGAACCCCGCTCAATCCCAGACTCCTTGAGCGCAGCATGAGGGAGGCCAGCTTGGCGGCCGCCTGTTCGGGGACCAGGCCACCGGCCCGGATGTTGGATACGCAATTGCGATCGGCGTCGTTTTTCCCCGGCACCGGGTCGAAGGTGAAATAAGCTCCAAGGCTGTCGCCTCCGCCCAGGCCGGGGCGCTCCCCGAGCAAAATGAGGGCGATGCGGGCGTGGAGGAGATGGCCGACCTCGTCGGAGAGGGCCACGCGGGCGTTTTTCACCACGACGAGCGGGGCCAAGGACCACCGGGCTGCGGTCAGTCGATCCACCAGGGCATGGACCAGGGGGGCTGCGTTTTCATGAACCGCTTGGGCGGAAAGGCCGTTCGAGAGGATGATGGCCAAATCGTGGGGCTTGGCCATAGCGGCATGTGAGAGGATCGATTCCCGGGAAGGTTCGTCCAGACGGCGTCCCAGATCCGGCCGCCGGAGATAGGTCTGAAGGTCGGGGGCGGCACTGTTCAGGGAGAGGACGGGGAGTCCGGTGGGTGCGAGGGCCGTCCGTAAAAGCTCGTCAGAGAAGGGGGATTGCACGGCATCGCGGGCATGGGCGTGGGCCAACCGGAAATCGAGCAAGGCCCGGGTGGGCAGACTGCCGCCGCTGCGTCCGAGGGCGATCCGGGCGTTGGTCAGTTGGCGGAGATGGGTCCAGGAGTCGGGCATGGGGGAGGGGAGTTTTTTACCGCGAAGAGCGCGAAGAGCGCGAAGAAAAATGGGTGTTTATGTGGGAGTAGACGCAGGTTTTTTAAATGGTTTGTCTATCAAGCTTTGTGTTCTTTGCGCACTTCTCTGTCAAATCTGTTCAAGAAGGGTGTGGGTACTACTGGTGGGGAGGAGCCGGTTGTCCGGGGATTGGATCTTCATTTTTTCCAGCCAAACCTCGAACTCCGGGGCTGGACGGAGGCGGAGGGCCTGACGGAGGTAATGCAGGTCGTGGAAGGAGGTGGATTGGTAGTTGAGCATGATGTCGTCCGCCCCCGGAACACCCATGATGTAGGTGCAGCCCGCCACCCCGAGCGAGGTCAGGAGTGCGTCCATGTCGTCCTGGTCGGCCTCGGCGTGGTTGGTGTAGCAGACGTCGCAGCCCATGGGCAGGCCGAGCAGTTTTCCGCAGAAGTGGTCCTCCAGTCCGGCGCGGAGGATTTCCTTGCCGTTGTAAAGATACTCCGGGCCGATGAAGCCGACGACGGTGTTGACGAGCAGGGGTTGGTAAGCCCGGGCCACTGCGTAGGCCCGGGCTTCCAGGGTTTGTTGGTCCAACCCGTGGTGGGCGTTGGCGGAGAGGCAGGATCCCTGGCCGGTTTCGAAATACATGACGTTGTCACCGAGGGTTCCGCGCTGGAGGGAAAGGGCCATGGCCCGGGCTTCGGCCAGCATCCCGAGAGTGATGCCGAAGCTCTTGTTCGCGGCCTCGGTGCCGGCGATGGACTGGAAGACGAGGTCAACCGGGCTCCCCTTTTCCATGCACTGCATCATGGTGGTGACGTGGGCCAGAACGCAGGATTGGGTGGGGATCTGGAATTGGGTGATGAGTTCGTCGAGCAGGCGCAGGAGGGTGTCGGCGGCCGCGACGCTGTCGGTGGCGGGGTTGATGCCGATGACGGCGTCACCGCATCCGTAGAGAAGGCCGTCGAGGGTGGAGGCGGCGATGCCCCGGGGGTCGTCGGTCGGGTGGTTGGGTTGGAGCCGGGCACTCAGGCGGCCGGGGAGTCCGATGGTGTTGCGGAATCGGGTGATGACCCGGCATTTTTGTGCGACCAGCACCAGATCCTGGTTGGCCATGATCTTGGAGACGGCCGCAACCATCTCCGGGGTCAGTCCGGGGGCCAACGCCGTGAGTTCGGCTTCGCCGGTTTCATAGCGCAGGAGCCAGTCGCGGAAAGCGCCCACGGTAAAACCAGCCACTGGAGCAAAAGCGGCGCGGTCGTGGGTGTCGCAGATGAGGCGGGTGACCTCGTCCTCGTCATAGGGAATCAGGGGTTCGTCGAGAAAAGCCTGGAGGGGAACATCGGCCAGCGCAATTTGTGCGGCCACGCGTTCCTCGGCGTTGGCGGCGGCAACCCCGGCCAGATCGTCACCCGATCGCCGGGGGGTGGCTTTGGCCAGGAGATCGCCCAGCGATGAAAACAGATGGACTGTTTTGCCGATGGGACAACGGTAGCGGCTCATGGCGGATGTGGGCAGCAGGCGGTGGGCCTTCCGTTGCCTGGTGCCGACCGTCCGTTGTCCCTTGGCTGGCTCCCTTTGGCAAGGGGTTACTTGTGGGCCAGTTCCTTTTCCGCTTCGGCCACCAGTGCGACTTCCTCCTCGGGCGCCTTGGCGACGAGGCGCTTGGAGCTGTAGAGGGCGAAGTAGACCAGCATGATGACGAGGAAGATGGCGGTGCCGATGACTCCGGGTCGGTTGGATTCCACCGCCATGGTGGCGGCCAAACCGATGACGGCCAGGGTCACGCCGATCACCGCGCCGGGGACACCGAGCGGACTCTTGTAGGGGCGGGGCATGTCCGGGCGGGTGATCTTGAGTTTGATATAGGCCGCCATGACCACGGCGTAGGAAATCACCGCGCCAAAGACCGACATGCTCAGGAGCGCGGCCCCGACCGTCTTGGTGTCGATGCTGCATACGAGCGCAATCACGAACCCGACCACAGCGCTGAGGATGAGGGCGCGGTGGGGGGTGTGGGTGGTTTTCCCGGTGACCGAGATCCATTGGGGGTAGTAACCCGAGCGGGAGAGGGCGAAGAGCACGCGTCCGGCGGCGTAAATGACGGTGTGGAAACTGGCGACCAAGCCGACAAGTGCGATGATCGTGAAGGCGGCCGTGGTGAGACCTTCGCCGAAAATGGCCTTGAAGCCGTCGGGAAGCGGGGCCCCGGAGGCTCCCATGGTAGCGGCTCCTCCCCCGACACCCGTATTCAAAACCAAGGTGAGGAGGGCCAGAACCACCAAAGTCGCAATGCCGTAGATGAGTGCCTTGGGCATGTCCTCGACGACATTTTTGGTTTCTTCGGCCGCGAGAGGGAGTTGTTCAATGGCGAGGTAAAACCAGATGGCAAACGGGATGGCGGCGAAGATGCCGTAGGATCCGAAGGGGAGGAAGGATGAGCCGCCTTCCTTGGGTTCGATGTTCATGAGGAGGTTTGGATGGAACGACCCGGTGGCGAGGGCAAGCACGAAGAAAGCAAGGAGGACGGCAATGGCCAGGATGGTGACGATGAGTCCGACTTTGAAGGTGATTTCGACCCCTTTGATATTGATCACGGTGAACACCGCATAGAACGAGGCCCACCAGACCCACAGCGGAACCGCGGGAAGCAGGGTATTCATGAATCCCCCAATGAAGAAGACGATCACTGCAGGAGTGAGCACATACTCGATGGTATCGCTGACCCCCACGAGCATTCCGCCCCAAGGGCCGAAGGCATTACGGGCAAAAGAGTAGAAGCCACCCGCGTGCGGCAGCGCAGAGGAGAGTTCGGCGATGCTGTAAACCATGCAAATGTACATGACCGTCATGAGCGCGGTGGCGATGGCCATGCCCCCGAATCCCCCGGCCCCGATGCCGAGGTTCCAGCCCGAATACATTCCGGAAATGACCGCTCCCACACCCAGGGCCCAGAGCAGGATCCATCCGGCGTGTTTCTTCAGCTTGCGCTCATCCAGATAGGAGGCGGCGACATCAACATATTTGATCCCAGCGGTGGGAGTGGAGGAGGGGACGGCGGGGTTGTTTTCCATGCATACGGCCAAGCATTGGACATGCCAGAAGCTTGGGTGGTGTTGGCGGGGTTGCGTGTGAATGACCGGAATGGCAAAACCAAGATCCATCAAGCCATCCTGATGGAAAGATATCCCTGTTGACAAAAATCGCGCAGGACTTAAATTTTCAGCACTTCTTATCAAGAGCAGCCGAGGGACTGGCCCTATGAAGCTGCGGCAACCGGATCCCGCCCGCGGGACGGCCTAGGTGCCAAACCCAGCCCCGACACAAGTCGGGGGAGGATAGGAGGTGCCGGAAATCCGTTTCCGCATCCTCTGTCTTCCACTTCGAGCTCTTGATTCGGAGGTAAAGATTATGGCAGAGACTTTTTTCAACCACTTGAAGTGCCGCGAGTGCGGACAGCTTTATCCCAAGAAGGCCATCCACGTCTGCGAATTCGACTTCGGCCCGCTGGAGGCCGATTACGATTACGAGCGGATCAAGGCCGCGGTTTCCCGTGAAAAGATCGAAAGCCGCCCGAAATCCATGTGGCGCTACCGCGAGTTCCTTCCCGTGGATGGCGAACCCACCGTCGGCATCCAAGTGGGTTACACCCCTCTGGTCAAAGCCAACCGTCTGGCCAAAGCACTCGGCGTGAAAGAACTGTACGTCAAGAACGATACCGTCAACTACCCGACGCTGAGCTTCAAGGACCGTGTGGTCTCGGTGGCCTTGTCCCGTGCGGTCGAATTGGGTTTCAAAGTCGTGGCCTGCGCCTCCACCGGCAATCTGGCCAATTCGGTCGCCGCCAATGCCGCCTCGGCCGGCCTGGAGAGCTACGTCCTCATCCCTGCCGATCTGGAACAAAGCAAGGTGTTGAACAGCCTGGTCTACGGCACGAAGGTCGTCGGCATCCATGGTCCCTACGACCAGGTCAACCGCCTCTGTTCCGAGATTGCCGGCAAATACGGCTGGGGCTTCGTCAATGTCAACCTCCGGCCCTATTACGCCGAAGGCTCCAAGACCATGGGTTTTGAAATCATGGAGCAGCTCGGCTGGGATATTCCGGCCCACACGGTGGTTTGCATGGCCTCGGGTTCGCTCCTGACCAAAATTTGCAAGTCGTACCAGGAATTCACCAAGACCGGCCTGGTGGCCGAGAAGCCGTTCACCATCCATGGTGCCCAGGCCACCGGTTGCAATCCCATCAGTCTGGCCCGCAAGTCCGGCAGCGATCTGATCAAACCCCAGCCCAAGCCCAACACCATCGCCAAGTCCCTCGCCATCGGCACCCCCGCCGATGGTTACTACGCGGTCAAAGTCATGGAACAGACCGGTGGCTGGGCTGAGGATGCCACCGACCCCGAGATCATCGAGGGCATCAAGCTCCTGGCTGAAAACGAGGGGATCTTCGCCGAAACCGCCGGCGGGGTCACCGTGGCCTGCGCCAAGAAGCTCATCGAGGCCGGGAAGATCCCGCGCGACGAACGCATCGTCCTCTGCATCACCGGCCATGGGTTGAAGACCGCCGAGGCCGTGGCCAACCACATCGGTGCCCCCCGTTGCATCAACCCCAGCCTGCGCGAATTCGACAACCTTCTCGCCGGCGAAGCCGCGGCGGCCGTTTGATTCAAGTTTCAGGTTTCCAGTTTCAGGTTTCCAGTTAGAAAGGACCGTATGCCCATTGCCGTATCCATCCCCCCGCCCCTGCGCGGATTGACCCACAACGCCGACACCGTGAACGCTGAAGGTGCCACCGTCGGGGAAATCATCGCCGATCTGGAAAAGAACTTCCCCGGCATCGGCGACCGTCTCCTCGACGCCAACGGCCAGATCCGCCGCTTCGTCAACATCTACGTCAATGGCGAGGATGTGCGCTTCCTGGAAGACCAGTCGACGCCGGTCAAATCCAACGACGAACTCAGCATCGTGCCCGCGATTGCCGGAGGCTGAATCATGAAGGGACGATACTGGCTCAATTTCGATGCCGAGGCGGCGACCAAGCCGTTGCTCTTCCACATGGCCAAGGCCTGCCCGGAAGTGGCTTTCAATGTCCGCCAGGCCACGGTCAATGACAAGGTCGGCGTCATGGCCTTGGAATTGGAGGGCGATCGAGAACTGGTCAAAGCCGCCATCGCCTGGCTCGAATCCGAGGGCGTGACGGTCGAGCCCGTCGAGATCAACACTATCGAAGGTTGAACCCCGGCCGGATCTGATTTCGCGCTCAGCGCAACTTCGCCACTTGGGTCGGCTGCACCGGGGCGGGGTGGGATCCGTAGGTTTTGCGCAGGTAGGTGGCGACGGCGGCGATTTCGCGGTCACTGAGGTAGCCGTGGGGAGGCATGATGCCGTCGAAGGTTTTCCCCCCGCGCTCGATTTTGCCCTTCTGCCCGTTGAGGATGATTCCGATGAGTTCGGCCGGGTCGTCCTTGGACAAGGCAGGGGCGCCGATGAGGGGAGGAACCACTTCGCTTCCATGGCCGTCCAGGTGGCACATGGCACAGGTTTGGTTGTAGGTTTCTTCACCCTCGGCGAGCAAGGATTCCAAGGCCACCGACTCTGCGGATTCCCTGGGGTTGGGGGGAGCATCCTTGCAGGCGGCGAGGACGGTTCCGGCACAGATGACAGTCAGGAGTATTCGAGGGGACAGTTGCATGGGACGCAGGAGATACGGCTTCACGTTCCATCTGGCAAGCATACCCCGAATTTATTCAGGGCTTTTACGGTCAAGTTCGCCTTGTTCCATTTATCGTGGTCGGATAATATGGGGGTCTAGATCGATCCGACTAGGTCTGTATGCCTGCTGCTCCCACCCCACAGAACGAGCACGATCGCTTGTTTAATCTCCGGTCCCTGCACATCCTCGACACCCCGCCGGAGAATCGCTTCGACCGCATCACCCGTCTGGCTACCGCACTCACGGGATGTGCGGTTTCGACCATCACCTTGGTCGACGAGAGTCGGCAGTGGTTCAAATCGGTGTTCGGGCAATCCACCCGCGAGACACCGCGCGAAATGTCTTTTTGCGCCTACGCCATTCTTTCCGATGAACCTCTGGTGGTGCAGGACGCTGCCGAGGATGTTCGTTTCAGCGACAACCCCCTCGTCACCGGCAATCCCGGCATCCGGGCCTATGCAGGAGTTCCATTGATTTCTGAGGAAGGATACCGCATCGGCACCCTCTGTGTGATCCACTTCGAGCCGCGCACGTTCAGCGATTCGGAAATCGAAGTGCTGCATATTCTGGCTGCCATGGCCATCGATGAAGTGTGCAAGATCGAATGGAACCGGGCGGTCAAGGAACTGCAGGCGGCCCGAGCCGAGGCCGACCGGGCCAGCCGCACCAAAAGCGATTTCCTCGCCATGATGAGCCACGAAATACGCACGCCCTTGAATGGAGTCATTGGTTTCTCCGAACTCATGGTGGCCTCCGAGCTTTCACCCGACAACAAAGAGTATGCCGCGGGCATCCGGGCCAGCGCGGAAACTCTGAGGACCCTCCTCAATGATCTTTTGGATTTTTCCAAGATCGAGGCCGGGCGACTGGACTTGGAAATGCGCCCAACTTCGGTGGCAGGGGAAACGGAATTGGTGCGGAAGATGTTCGAAGCACTGGCATTAGAAAAAGGCATCGAATTGAAAGTTGAAGTAGATGCCAGTGTACCGGAGCGGATTTCCACCGACCCTACCCGGTTGCGGCAGATTCTTTGCAATCTGGTTTCCAATGCCATCAAGTTCACCGGGCAGGGTTCGATCCGAATCAAGGCCAATTATGATGTGGCGACATCATGCCTCCAGGTCAGTGTCTGCGATACCGGACTGGGCATTGATGAGGCGCATGCGGAAAAACTCTTTGAACCTTACACTCAAGCTAGTGCTTCCACTTCCCGAAAATTCGGCGGCACTGGGTTGGGTTTGGCCATCTGTCGGCGCCTTTGCGAGATGCTTGGCGGATACATCCGGTTTGAAAGTGTCCCCGGGCAGGGGACGACCTTTTTTTTCACCCTCAAGGCTCCAGTGGTCACAGATTCGTTCGCCCATACCGGCAAGGTCCCAGTTTCGGGCCAGCCGATGCCGTCCTTTCGCATTTTGGCCGCCGAGGACAATGTGGTCAACCAGCGGGTTTTGGAGTTGACCCTCAAGAAGCTCGGTTGCAGTTCCCTCATCGTTTCCAATGGAAAGGAACTGATGCGACAGTTGGAAAAAGACCGGGACTTTGATGTCGTTCTGCTGGACGTGCACATGCCAGAGATGAACGGCCTGGATGCCGTCAGGGAAATCCGACGGCTAGAAGCCCGTGACCAGTCGCCCCGCCTGCCGGTCATTGCCTTCACCGCTGATGTCCTCGCCTCGGAACGCGCGGCCTGCCTTGAAGCTGGAATGGATGCGGTCCTCAATAAACCCCTCAAGGCTGAGGAACTGCTTAGGGAATTGCGCACCGTCGGGCGGACACGTTGATCACTTGAAACATCTAAGTCATTGAAAGTGAATAACTAACGTCATTTTCTTGGCTGGTGTGAGCCAAGTGTGGTGGGTAAAAATCATTCTTTCTATGCCAACATGACTCCAGGGCTTCATTTTCCTGAAAAAAAACGGGGAAGATGTTGACAGTCTCGAAGTGAATACCTAGAAAACTCGTTCCTCGTCATGCTGTAAAGGCCTCCGTTCTGC
Organism: Candidatus Methylacidiphilales bacterium; assembly: GCA_033875315.1. Classification (NCBI taxonomy): domain Bacteria; kingdom Pseudomonadati; phylum Verrucomicrobiota; class Methylacidiphilae; order Methylacidiphilales; species Methylacidiphilales bacterium. The sequence goes on along the minus strand of JANRJG010000014.1, from coordinate 25,970 downwards.
ACTCGTGCAGGGGGAAGATTTGCGGCACGAAAAGGAAAAAAGCCAGATCTTGGGGCCCCGAAAGGGTTCCGACTCTGCCTACGTAGCTCAGTTGGTAGAGCACGTCCTTGGTAAGGACGAGGTCGACGGTTCAAGCCCGTTCGTAGGCTCGGTTTTCGAGGGTGCCGCCGGTGGGTCCGGGCGGTGCCGACATGGTTAAGGACCCAAAACTAACGTACGTATAGGAAAGCAGAAACAAGTCAGTCAGTAGTTAGATGCACACCTAAATCGCAGCACAGGACACATTTATGGCCAAGGAATCATTCACGCGCACCAAACCCCACGTCAACATCGGTACCATCGGTCACGTCGACCACGGGAAAACAACCCTGACCGCCGCCATCTGCACCATCCTGGCCAAAAAGGGCCTGGCCGAGGCACGCGATTACTCTTCCATCGACAACGCCCCGGAAGAAAAAGAGCGTGGCATCACCATCAACACGACCCACGTCGAATACCAGACCGACAACCGTCACTACGCCCACGTGGACTGCCCCGGCCACGCCGACTACGTGAAGAACATGATCACCGGCGCCGCCCAGATGGACGGTGCCATCCTCGTCGTTTCCGCTGCCGACGGCCCGATGCCCCAGACCCGGGAGCACATCCTTCTGGCCCGCCAGGTCGGCGTTCCCGCCCTTGTCGTCTTCATGAACAAGGTCGACATGGTCGATGACAAAGAACTGCTCGACCTCGTCGAACTCGAAGTCCGCGAACTCCTCTCCAAGTACGAATTCCCGGGCGACACCATCCCGATCGTCAAGGGTTCGGCCCTCAAGGCCCTCGAGTCCGGCGATGCCGGCAGTGAAGCCGCCAAGTGCATCCTCGACCTCATGGATGCCGTCGACAAATACATCCCCATGCCCGAGCGTCCGAAGGACAAGCCCTTCCTCATGGCTGTGGAAGACGTCTTCAACATCGCCGGCCGTGGCACCGTGGCCACCGGTCGTGTCGAGCGCGGCGTCCTCAACCGCAACGACGAAATCGAAATCGTCGGCCTGAAGCCCACCCAGAAAACCGTCGTCACCGACATCGAAATGTTCCGCAAGATCCTCGATTCGGCCGAAGCCGGCGACAACGTGGGCATCCTGCTCCGCGGTGTGAAGAAGGAAGACGTGGAACGCGGCCAAGTGCTCGCCAAAACCGGCAGCATCACCCCCCACACCAACTTCAAGGCCAATGTCTACGTCCTCTCCAAGGATGAAGGCGGCCGCCACACCCCGTTCTTCAACGGATACCGCCCCCAGTTTTACTTCCGCACCACCGATGTGACCGGCGTCGCCAAGCTCAAAGAGGGCGTCGAAATGGTCATGCCCGGCGACAACGTGGAACTGGACATCGAACTGATCACCCCCATCGCCATGGAAGAATCGATCCGGTTCGCCATTCGCGAAGGCGGCCGCACCGTCGGTGCCGGCCGGGTGACCCAGATCATCAAGTAACACGCGGACAGAAAAGGGTTTGCCGATTGGAGGGGAGCACGGGCCGAAATCCCGCTCTCCTCTTCATTCGTCCCCAAACTAGGGCAGTAGCTCAATTGGTAGAGTAGCGGTCTCCAAAACCGTCGGTTGTGGGTTCGAGTCCCTCCTGCCCTGCGGAAAATAGCTTCGGAGTTGAAATGGAAAAATTGAATTTTGCCGGTCAGTGGTGGATCAGCATCACGATCATCGTGCTGGGCGCCCTCGCCCTCGCCTTGGTGCTGTCCTACCGCGCCGCCCTGGCCAAGTTCTGGTCCGAGGTCATGGCCGAGTTGCACAAGTGCACCTGGCCCTGGGACCCCGAACAGACCGGCCTGCGCAAATACAAGGTCCTCATCGACTCCACCGTGGTCGTCTGCGTCGTCACCATCCTCTTGGCGGCTTACGTCACCGGCTTCGATTTCTTCATCAACAAACTGGTCGCATGGATGGTGACCTTCGAAGCGAACTGACTACCATGACGGACGAAATCACCCAGAATCAGGCCCCCGGCGGCGCTTCCCCTTCCGCCTATCCCAGCCAGTGGTATGCCCTCCATGTCCTCTCCGGTCAGGAAGGCAACGTCGAGCGCCACATGCTCTCCCGCGTCAAGACCGAGGAACTCGGCGATTACGTCCACCAGATCGTCATCCCCACCGAGCGCATCTTCGAGGTCAAGCGCGGGAAAAAAACCGAGATCACCCGCAAACTCTATCCCGGCTACGTCTTCGTCAACATGTACCTTCTCGACGAGGAAAAACAACTCGTCGACAAAACCTGGTACTTCGTCAAGGACACCCCGGGCGTCATCGGCTTCGCCAACGGCGACAACCCCATCCCCATGCGCCCGGCCGAGGTCGAGGGCATGCTCTCGCAGATGCGTGAAAAAGAAGACAAGGTTGCCCCCAAGATGCTGTACGTTGTCGGCGACCGCGTCCGCGTGGGCGACGGTCCCTTCGAGAGCCAGGAAGGCGTCATCGAGGAAGTCGACGAAGATCGCGGTCGCGTGCGCGTCGCGGTGAGTATTTTCGGCCGGTCCACCCCGGTTGAACTGGAGTTCTGGCAGGTGGAGAAAATTTAATCAACGAGCGCAAAGAGAAAGATTATGGCCAAAGAAGTCACCGCAACCATCCGCCTGCAGATTCCCGCTGGCGCCGCCAACCCCGCCCCCCCCGTCGGCCCCGCCCTCGGCCAGGCCGGCGTCAACATCATGGCGTTCTGCAAAGAATTCAACGCCAAGACCCAGAAAGACTCCGGGAACATCCTCCCCGTTGTCATCACGGTCTTCAAAGACAAGACCTTCACCTTCATCACCAAGTCGCCCCCGGCCGCCATCCTGCTCAAGAAGGCCGCCAACATCGCCTCCGGTTCCAAGGAACCCAACCGCATCAAGGTCGGCAAGGTCACCAAGAAACAGGTGATGGAAATCGTCAAAATCAAAAAGAAGGACCTCAACGCCCGTTCCGACGAGGCCGCGTTCCGCATCATTGCCGGAACCGCCCGCCAGGCCGGGATCGAAATCAGCGATTGATTTAACATACAACCCCGGCTTTGCCGGGGTGGTGTCGTAGGAGGGCCGGTGAAAGTCCGGTCCGCTTGAACTACCAACCAGGAAAAAACATGCCCGCAAAAGGAAGTAAACGTTACCGCAAGGCGCTCGAACTCGTCGACCGCAACAAGCAATACCGTCTCAATGAGGCGGTCAGCCTGCTCAAGAAAATGCCGGCCACCAAGTCGGACCAGACGGTCGAACTCAACTTCAGCCTGGGCGTCGACCCCCGCCAGAGCGACCAGATGGTCCGCGGCACCGTCGCCCTCCCCCATGGCTCAGGTAAAAAAGTCCGCGTCCTTGTCTTCGCCACCGGCAAGGCCGCCGAAGCGGCCCGCGAGGCCGGTGCCGAATTCATCGGCTTCGAAGACCTGATCAAAAAGGTCAACGAGGGATTCCAGGACTTCGATGTTGCTGTCGCCACCCCGGAAGCCATGACCGAAGTGCGCAAACTGGGTAAAGTGCTTGGACCCCGCGGGCTCATGCCCAACCCCAAGACCGGCACCGTCACCGAGGACACCGCCAAGGCCGTCCGCGAATGCAAGGCCGGCCGCGTCGAATTCAAGGTCGACAAGGCCTCCAACCTCCACATCGTCTGCGGCAAGGTCTCTTTCGATGAGAAGCTCCTGGCTGAAAATGTCCAGGCGGTCATCGACGCCGTCTTCCGCGTCAAACCCTCCAGTGCCAAGGGCAAATACATCAAAAACTGCGTGCTGAGCTCGACCTACGCGCCCGGCATCAAACTCGAATTGGCCTCGTCCAATTGATCCGGAGCCACCCATCATGAGACCCGAAAAAGCCAATATCGTCCAAGACCTCCAAGCCTGGATCAAGGGTTCGCCCTATGTCATCGTCGTGGACTACACCGGCATGACCGTCGAACAGTTCAGCGAACTCCGCAACCGCCTCAGCGAGGTCCAGAGTGAACTGCACGTGGTCAAAAACACGTTCATCCGCCGCGCCCTCAGCAATGAGAGCCGTCCGGACCTCGCCGCTTACCTCCAGGGCCAGACCGCCGTCGCCTTCGGCAAGTCGGACTTGTCCGCCGCGGCCAAGATCCTGAAGAACTTCAAGGCCGAGTTCACCAAGCCGGCCATCCGCGCCGGCCTGCTCGACTCGACCGAACTGGACGCCAAGGGCGTGTTGGCCATCGCCGACCTCCCGCCCAAAGCCGTCCTCCAGGCCCAACTCCTCGGTCTCCTCCAGACCCCGGCCACCCGCCTGGCTTCCATCCTCGGAATTCCCGCCACCCAACTCGCCCAGGTCATCAAGGCCAAGGCGGAAAAAGGAGCATAACGAAACCCCTTTGGTCCCGCCCCGGCGGGGCCGAAACAACAACAAAGGCAGGTGTACGTCCTAGCCCGGAAGCCTTTCCGGGATAATTCGACAGCGGGTGCTGTCGGCTAGGCGGACCAAAGCAGGTCGGGCACCAACGGTGCCCTTCCAAGAAAGAATAAAAAACTATGTCAGCGAACCTGGATACCCTGGTTGAATCCCTCAGCGCCCTCTCCGTCATCGAGGCCGCCGAACTCGTCAAGAAACTCGAAGAAAAGTGGGGCGTCAGCGCCGCCGCTCCTGTTGCCGTGGCCGCCGCCCCCGCAGCCGGTGGTGCCGCAGCCGCAGCCCCCGCCGAGGAAAAAACCGCCTTCGACGTCGTCCTCACCGACGCCGGTGCCAACAAGATCGGCGTGATCAAGGAAGTCCGCGCCGCCGTCCCCGGCCTCGGCCTCGCCGAAGCCAAGGCCCTGGTCGAAGGTGCCCCCAAGACCCTCAAGGAGGGCGCGACCAAGGAAGAAGCCGCCGAGATCAAGAAGAAACTCGAAGCGGCCGGCGCCAAAGTCGAAATCAAGTAAGCTTCCGCTTGCCAACCCCTTTCCGGGGGAGGGTCGTTCCTCCCCCGGCTTGCGGGCCCCCTGCCTCGAACTGAACGACACCCAACGACACTGCACGACACCGCTAACGATCAAGGAAAACATATGGCCACTGCCCACCACGGAGAACGCATCAACTTCGGCTCCATCGCCGACGCGATCGACATCCCCAATCTCATCGAGGTCCAACTCAAATCCTACAGCGATTTCCTCCAGCTCGAGCTCGATGCGAAAAAACGCAAGAGTGACGGGCTTCAGGCTGTTTTCACCGAGGTTTTCCCCATCGAGAGCTATGACGAGAAGATCAAGCTCGAGTTCGTGAATTACGAGATCCAGGAACCCAAGATGTCGGACCTGGAGTGCCAGCGCGAGGGCGTCACCTTTTCCGCCCCGCTTTACGTCACCTTCCGCCTGAACAACGAGGGCAGCATCCTCGAAGAAAAAGTCTACATGGGCGAACTCCCCATGATGACCCTCAGCGGCACCTTCATCGTCAATGGCGCCGAACGCGTCGTCGTCAGCCAGCTCCACCGCAGCCCCGGGATCTGTTTCGAATCCAGCATCCACGCCAACGGCAAAACCCTTTACTCCTTCCGCATCATTCCCGACCGCGGCTCCTGGCTCGAGGTCGCCTTCGATACCAGCGATCTCCTCTACGTGCACCTCGACCGCAGGAAACGCCGCCGGAAGTTCCTCCTCACCACTTTCCTGCGCGCCCTCGGCTACAGCAGCAACGAGGAGATCATCAGCCTCTTCTACCAGATCGAGTCCCTCAAGTTGAAGGCCGAACTGGACGAGACGGAAATCACCACCAAGGTGCTCATCGAGGAAATCCGCGACACCGCCAACCAGGATCTGGTGGTCGGCCGCGCCTTCGAGCCCCTGACCAAGACCACCGTGCGCCAGCTCCTCGACCTCGGTATCACCGACGTCCGCGTCGTTGACGTGACCCACGACGACACCATCATCCGCTGCCTCAAGAAAGACCCGACCACCGACAGCGAGTCCGCACTCAAGGACATTTACAAGCGCCTCCGTCCCGGAGATCCGCCAACCGTCACCAACGCCAAGGCCCTCCTCAAGCGTCTCTTCTTCGATCCCAAGCGCTACGACATCGGACGCGTCGGCCGCTACAAGATCAACCAGAAGCTCGGCTTGGGCGTCGACATCGACACCCGCACCCTGACCAACGACGATGTCGTGGCTGCCACCAGCTACGTCATCAGCCTCCGCCACGGGGAGGGGAGCACCGATGACATCGACCACCTCGGCAGCCGCCGTGTCCGTGCGGTCGGTGAATTGCTCGCCAACCAGTGCCGCACCGGCCTGGCCCGCACCGAGCGCCTGGTCAAGGAACGCATGACCCTCTTCGACGTCAACACCGAGGGCATGACCCCCCACAAGTTGATCAACCCCAAGGCCCTCTCCGCCGTCATCCGCGACTTCTTCGGCCGCAGCCAGCTCTCGCAGTTGATGGACCAGACCAATCCGCTCTCCGAACTGACCCACAAGCGCCGCCTCTCGGCCCTCGGACCCGGAGGTCTGAGCCGCGACCGCGCCGGCTTCGAGGTCCGCGACGTCCATCCGTCGCACTACGGACGCATCTGCCCGATCGAAACGCCGGAAGGCCCGAACATCGGTCTGATCTCCTCCATGTCCACCTTCGCCCGCATCAATGAATTCGGGTTCCTGGAAACACCCTACCGGAAAGTGGTCAGCGGCAAGGTCACCGGCCAGATCGACTACCTCACCGCCGACCAGGAAGAACAGTTCGTTGTCGCCCAGGCCAATGCCTTGCTCGACAAGGACGGACGTTTCACCACCCCCCGAGTCTCGGTCCGCTACCGCGGTGACTTCCAAGAAGTCGAACCGGAAAACATCCATTACATGGACGTTTCCCCCAAGCAGCTCGTTTCCGTGGCCGCAGGCCTCATCCCGTTCCTCGAACACGATGACGCCAACCGCGCGCTCATGGGCTCGAACATGCAACGCCAGGGTGTGCCCTTGATCGTCACCGAATCCCCGCTCGTCGGCACCGGTCTCGAAGGCAAGGTCGCCCGCGATTCCCGCGCCGTCGTCGTCTCCGAGGGTGCCGGCAAGGTCGCCGCGGTTTCCGCCAACGAGATCATCGTCACCAAGGACGGCGAACTTCCCGAGGGCAAGAAGAAGGTCAAACACGACCCCGAGAACGGCGTTTATGTCCACTTCCTGCGCAAGTTCATGCGCTCGAATGCCGGCACCTGCGTCAACCAGCGTCCCATCGTCCGCAAGGGCGAACGCGTTGCCAAAGGCCAGGTCATCGCCGACGGACCCTGCACCGACAAGGGCGAACTCGCCCTCGGCCGCAACGTCCTCGTCGCCTTCATGCCCTGGAACGGTTACAACTTCGAAGACGCCATCCTCCTGAGCGAGCGCATCGTCAAGGACGACGTCTACACCTCGATCCACATTGAGGAATTTGAAATCTCCGCCCGCGACACCAAGCTCGGTCCGGAAGAAATCACCCGTGACATCCCGAACGTCGGCGACGAGGCCCTCAAAAACCTCGGACCCGATGGTGTTGTCCGCATCGGTGCCGAAGTCGGCCCCGGCGACATCCTCGTCGGCAAGATCACGCCCAAGAGCGAAACCGAACTCGCACCCGAGGAACGCCTCCTCCGCGCCATCTTCGGTGAAAAAGCCGCCGATGTGAAGGACTCCTCCCTCGTTGTGCCTTCCGGCTCCACCGGCATTGTCATGGACGTCAAAGTCACCGCCGGCAACAGCAAGGTCTCCAAGCTCGACAAGCTTTCGCCCACCGAAGCCAAGCGCCAGCAGAAGACCATCACCGACAAATACGACAAGAAGAAGAGCGAGCTGACCGAGGAACTGACCCAGTCCCTCTCCAACATCCTGCTCAACGAAAAGATCCCCCTTGATGTGGTCAATGCGGAAACCGGCGAAATCATCATCCCCGCCAACCGCAAGATCACCAAGACCCTCCTCCGCAAGATGGCCGCGGTCTACGATCACATCGACATCGATCCCAGCCCGATCCGCATCAAGATCCGCGAGATCATCGGCACCTTCGAGAACAAGTTCGCCCAGCTCGACAACGAGCGTGACGTCGAACTCGACCGCGTCGAGGCCGGTGATGATGTCGACCCCGGCATCATCAAGCAGGTCAAGGTCTACGTCGCCTCCAAACGGAAACTTTCCGTCGGTGACAAGATGGCCGGACGCCACGGGAACAAGGGCGTCGTCGCCAAGATCGTTTCCGAGGCCGACATGCCCTATCTCCCCGATGGCACACCGGTTGACATCGTCCTCAACCCCCTCGGCGTGCCTTCGCGCATGAACGTGGGCCAGGTTCTTGAAACCCACCTCGGCATTGCCGCCAAGGCCCTCGGTTTCAAGGTTGCCACCCCGGTCTTCGACGGCATCAAGGAAGTCCAGATCCGTGATTACCTCAAGGAAGCCAAGTCCAAGGACCATGACTTCCACGTGGACCACGACGGCAAGAGTTATCTCTTCGACGGTCGCACCGGTGAACGCTTCGACCAGCGCGTTGTGGTCGGCCAGATCTACATGCTCAAACTCGGCCACATGGTCGCGGACAAGATCCACGCCCGTGCGGTCGGACCCTACTCGCTCGTCACCCAGCAGCCGCTGGGCGGCAAGGCCCAGTATGGCGGGCAGCGTTACGGGGAAATGGAAGTCTGGGCCATGGAGGCCTATGGCGCCGCCTACACCCTGCAGGAACTCCTGACCGTCAAGTCCGACGACGTCCCCGGCCGCACCCGCATCTACGAGAGCATCGTCAAAGGTGACAACTCGCTGGCTGCCGGCACCCCGGAATCCTTCAACGTTTTGATCAAAGAAATGCAGAGCCTGTGCCTCGACGTCAAAGTCGGCGAACGGACGAACGATTCCAACGATGAGTTGGAAGCGGGCAACTTCCGCTCCGCCGCCTGAGAACGCCACACAGCAACATCCCACAACACGGAATATCGACCATGAGCAGAGAAACCCAGACAGCACGCGAAGTCCTTGGAGCCGAAAAATCAGTCGGCTTCGACCAGGTGGCCATTTCGGTCGCCTCCCCGGAAACCATCCTTTCCTGGAGCCGGGGCGAGGTGAAGAACCCGGAGACGATCAACTACCGGACGTTCAAGCCCGAAAACGGGGGCCTTTTCTGCCAGCGCATTTTCGGACCGGTCAAGGACTACGAATGCGCCTGCGGCAAATACAAGCGTATCAAGTACAAGGGGGTCATTTGCGACCGTTGCGGCGTCGAAGTCACCGTCGCCCGCGTCCGCCGCGAGCGCATGGGCCACATCGAACTCGCCGTCCCCGTCTCCCACATCTGGTTCTACAAGTGCATGCCCAGCCGCATCGGCTTGATGATGGACATGACCGCCCGTGACCTCGAGCGCGTCATCTACTACGAGGATTACCTCGTCATCGAACCCGGCCAGACTCCGCTTGAATCCCGCCAGCTCCTCAGCGAAACCGAATTCCGCGAAGCCCAGGACCAGTACGGCGAAGACGCCTTCACCGCCAAGATGGGCGCTGAAGCCATCCGCGATTACCTCAAACAGCTCGACCTCGATGCCGTTTCCCAGGAACTCGAAGCCAACCTCGGCACCACCAAGAGCAAGCAGCTCCGCAAGAAGCTGGCCAAGCGCCTCAAGCTCGTCGGCGGTTTCATCAGCTCCGCCACCCGCCCCGAGTGGATGATCCTCGAAACCCTCCCCGTCATCCCCCCGGACCTGCGCCCGCTCGTTCCCCTCGAAGGCGGACGTTTCGCCACCTCCGATCTGAACGATCTCTACCGCCGTGTCATCAACCGCAACAACCGCCTGCGCACGCTCCTGCAATTGAAGACCCCCGAGGTCATCATCCGCAACGAGAAGCGCATGCTCCAGGAGGCCGTGGACGCCCTCATGGACAACGGCCGCCATGGCCGCCCGGTCACCGGCGCCGGCAACCGCCCGCTCAAGTCGCTCTCCGACATGCTCAAGGGCAAAACCGGACGCTTCCGCATGAACCTCCTTGGCAAGCGCGTCGACTACTCCGGGCGTTCGGTCATCGTCATCGGCCCCGAGTTGAAGCTGCACCAGTGTGGTCTGCCCAAGAAGATGGCCCTCGTGCTCTTCGAACCCTTCATCATCCGCCGCCTCAAGGAAATGGGCTACGTCCACACCGTGCGCAGCGCGAAGAAACTCATCGAACGCCGCGAACCCGTTGTCTGGGACATCTTGGAAGAAGTCACCCAGGGACACCCGGTCCTCCTCAACCGCGCCCCGACCCTGCACCGCCTCTCGGTCCAGGCTTTCGAGCCCACGTTGATCGAAGGCGAAGCCATCCGCATCCACCCGCTCGTCTGCACGGCCTACAACGCCGACTTCGACGGTGACCAGATGGCCGTCCACGTCCCGTTGTCCGTCGAAGCCCAACTCGAGGCCCGCGTGTTCATGCTCGCCCCGAACAACATCTTCGGCCCCTCCAACGGCAAGCCCATCACCACCCCGTCCCAGGACATCACCCTCGGCGCCGCCTACCTGACCGCCAAGCCCCGCCGTCTGCACGGCGAGAAAAAAGATGCGCGCAAGCCCATCATGGACAGCCCGGACGAGGTCATGTTCGCCATCTCCGAAGGCGTCATCGGTGTCCACGACCCCATCATCTACAAGAACCCCGACCTCGGCAAAGACACCGTCTTCGGTGACAAGACCAGCCGCATGCTCGAAACCACCTCTGGCCGCGTCCTCTTCAACGAGATCTGGCCCAAGGAACTCGGGTTCTTCAACAAACCCGCGGGCAAGAAGGCCATCGGCGAACTCATCCACCGCTGCTACCAGAAGTGCGGCCACGACGAAACCGTCGCCATCCTGGACCGTTTGAAATCCCTCGGATTCACCTACGCCACCCGCGCCGGTATTTCCATGGGCATCGAAGACATGATCATCCCTGATGAAAAAGCCGGGATCGTCAAACAGGCCCACGACCGCGTCGGCACCGTCGAAAAACAATACCGCATGGGCGCCATCACCGATGGCGAGCGCTACAACAAGATCATCGACATCTGGACCCAGGCCACCGACAGCGTCTCCAGCGTCATGTACAGCACCCTGGAACACAACAACGGTCGCCGCGAAATCAACCCCGTCTTCCTCATGGTCGACTCCGGTGCCCGCGGTAACCGCAACCAGGTCCGACAGCTCGCCGGCATGCGCGGCCTCATGGCCAAGCCCTCCGGTGAAATCATCGAACGTCCGATCCTGGCCTCGTTCCGCGAAGGCCTCTCGGTGCTCGAATACTTCATCTCCACCCACGGCGCCCGCAAGGGTCTGGCCGACACCGCGCTCAAGACCGCCGATTCCGGCTACATGACCCGCAAGCTCGTCGACGTCGCCCACGACGTCATCATCACCGAGGAAGACTGCGGCACGGTCAAGGGCATCTGGGTCAAGTCGATCTACGAAGGCGACGACGAAATCGTCCCCCTCCGCGAACGCATCTTCGGCCGTGTTTCCTGCGACGACATCGTCGATCCGGTTTCCGGCAAGGTGGTCGTTGCGGCCAACGATCTCATCGACGAACTCAAAGCCGAAGCCATCGAGAAGCTGGGCCAGGAACGGGTGCGCATCCGCTCGGTCCTCACCTGCGAAACCCGCCGCGGCGTCTGCGCCGCCTGCTACGGTCTCAACCTGGCCAACATGCGCCCGGTCAAACTCGGGGAATCTGTCGGCATCATCGCCGCCCAGTCCATCGGCGAGCCCGGCACCCAGCTCACCATGCGCACGTTCCACATCGGCGGAACCGCTTCCCAGGTCTTCAAACAACCCCAGATCAAGGCTCGTCATGACGGCGTCGTCCAGTATTCGGACGATCTCCGTTACGTCGAAAGCAAGGAAGGCAAGTTCATCGTCCTCAACAAGGGTGGCTCCATCAGTGTCCATGGCGACGACGGACGCGAACTTGAGCGCTACACCCTCGTCCTCGGCGCTGAAATCACCATCGCCCCCGGCAGCAAGGTGAAAAAGAACGCCGTCTTCGTCGAGTGGGATCCCTACAACGTTTCCATCCTCAGCGAGAAATCAGGGAAAGTGGAATTCCGTGACATCATCGACGGTGTGACCATGAAGCGCGAAGTCGACGAAGCCACCAAACTCGTCGGCACGGTCATCATCGAACACAAGGAAGACCTGCATCCGCAGATCGTCATCCTTGGCGACGACGGTGCCCCCCAGGCCGCCTATTCCATCCCGGCCGGCGCCCACATCGAGGTCAAGGAAGGCCAGATCGTCCAAGCCGGCGAGCGCCTGGCCAAGACCCCCCGCAAAGCTGCCAAGAACAAGGACGTGACCGGCGGTCTCCCCCGCGTGGCCGAACTTTTCGAAGCCCGCAAACCCAAGGACGCTGCGGAAATCGCCAAGATCGATGGCGAAGTCAACCTCGGCGGCACCTCCCGCGGGAAGAAGCTCCTCATCATCCGTGACCGCGAAACCGGTCTCGAAGAAGAGCACCAGATTCCGCTCTCGAAGCACCTCATTGTCTACCAGGGCGACCTGGTCAAGAAAGGCCAGCAACTCACCGAAGGCCCCGTCGTTCCGCACGAAGTGCTGGAAATCTGCGGACCGCAAGAATTGCAGGAATACCTGGTCAACGAAGTGCAGGAGGTCTACCGCCTCCAGGGTGTGCAGATCAACGACAAGCACATCGAGGCCATTGTCCGCCAGATGCTGCGCAAGGTGAAGGTCACTGAACCCGGCGACACCACCTTCCTCTGGGGCGACCAAGTGGACCGTCTGGTTTTCGAAGAAGAAAACCGCCGTATCTCGGAAAAAGGCGGGATGCCCGCCGAAGCCACCCCGGTGTTGCTTGGCATCACCAAGGCTTCGTTGGAAACGGAGAGCTTCATCTCCGCCGCCAGCTTCCAGGACACCACCCGTGTCCTCACCGATGCCGCCACCCTGGGCAAGACGGACAACCTCCGTGGCTTCAAGGAAAACGTCATCATGGGCCACCTCATCCCGGCCGGAACCGGCTTCCATACCTACCGCCGCATCAAGCTGGTGCAGTTGGGCGAGGAAGTGGGCGAACCGCTGGTCGGCATGGAAGACAAAGCCTCCGACGCCGACATGGCCGCCGCCAAAGTGGCCCTGGAAATCCCGCCCGCGCTCGCGGGTTGAGATTGCCGGCCCAGCCGGTAAGCGAACATTCAAAAGCCCTCCCGGAAACGGGAGGGCTTTTTGATGAGGTAGATGTCTATTGAACCCCGAAAAAGTCAGATCCCCGTGACTGAGCGAAAGAATCAGCGGGAGGGCGAGGCTCCCGCCGAGCCAGTTATTGGATTGATCTCCCAAGGGTGGCCCAGCGGGAGTTTCGCCCTCCCGTGAAGTACGAGAACGAGCTCTAAAAAAGCAGATGCCTAAATCGAGTTGCCGTACGTTGCGGTGGGACCGTGTTTGCGGAAAAAATGTTTGTCCAGCAGGGTGGGGTCTAGAGGTGGGCATTGCGGGGATAGTCGCAACGTGTCCAGGGCCATGACCGCCACCAATTCGAGGGCCTGGGCGTATTCCACCGCTTTCAACCCTCCCGTGCCCCACACAAAGGGACCATGCCCGCGCACCAACACGGCCGGGACATCGACCGGGGAAAGGTCGCGGAAGCTCTCCAGAATGACGCCGCCGGTTTCCCATTCGTAGGCTTGGAGGATTTCCTCCTCCGTCATGGCCCGTGTGACCGGAACCGGTCCGTGAAAGTGGTCGGCGTGGGTGGTGCCGAAGCAGGGGATGGCGAGGCCGGCCTGGGCAAAGGCCACCGCCGCACGGGAGTGGGTGTGGACGACTGAGCGGATGACTTCGGGAAAAGCCTTGAGCATTCGCCGGTGGGTGGGGGCGTCGGAGGAGGGATTCAGCTTGCCCTCCATAACGGTTCCTTCGAGATCCATCAGGACCATGCTTGCGGGAGTGATCTGGTCGTAGGGCACTCCGCTCGGTTTGATCGCCATGACCCCGGTAGCGCGGTCGACCACGCTGACGTTGCCAAAGGTCAGGTCGACCAATCCGGTGCGTTTCAGCAGGATGTTGGCTTCACAGCATTCTTCGCGGAGGGAGGAGTGGTTCATGCGGCCCCGATGCCCCGGGCGAGGTGATGGTAGACCTCTCCCAGTTCGATTTCACGCTGGAAATGACGCACCGTGGTATCGGCATCGATGACCAGCGCTTCGATCCCGGCCAGGGTGGCGAAATCCAGCAGCACTTCCGTGCCCACGGAATAACTCAGGGCGGTGTGGTGGGCCCCTCCGGCCAGAAGCCAGGCGGTGCAGGCGGTTTTGAAATCCGGACGGCACTTCCACAGCGCGCGTGCCACCGGCAGTTTCGGAATGGGCTTCGACGGACGCACCACATCGACTTCATTGATCACCAGACGGAAGCGGTTGCCCAGGTCGACCAGGGAGGAATTGGTGGCCGCACCCGCCGGGCTGTTGAAGACCAACCGCGTGGGATCTTCCTTGCCGCCGATGCCCAAGGGGTGGATCTGCAGGCTGGGTTTGCCGTCGGCGATGGTCGGGCAGACTTCCAGCATGTGCGATCCGAGGACGAGGGGATTCTTAGGATCGAGGTGATAGGTGTAGTCCTCCATGAAGGAGGTGCCCCCCTTCAGGCCGTGCCCCATGACCTTGACCGCGCGGAGCAGGGCGGCGGTTTTCCAGTCGCCTTCCGCCCCGAAGCCGTAACCGTCGGCCATCAGCCGTTGGACGGCCAGTCCGGGAAGCTGGCGCAGCCCGTGCAGGTCCTCGAAGGTGGTGGTGAATCCCTTGAAGCCCCCTTCGGTGAGGAAGTCCCGCAATCCCAATTCGATGCGGGCGGCGTCGCGCAGGGAGCGGTGGCGGGCCCCGTTTTTCTTCAGGGCGGGGGCCACGGTGTAGTCGTTCTCGTAGGCTTGGCAGAGTGCGGTCACGGCTTTTTCCGTGGCGTTGTTGACGCGGGCCACCAGATCGCCCACCCCATAGCCGTTGACGGAGAAGCCGAAACGGGCCTCGGCCGAAACCTTGTCGCCATCGGTGACGGAGACCTGGCGCATGTTGTCGCCAAAACGGGCGAACTTCGCCCCCTGGGCGTCGTGCCAGGCGAGGGCGGCACGGGTCCAGCCGCCGATTTCATCGAGGGTGGTCTGGTCGCTGCGGTGACCGACCACGACCTTGCGGGCCAGACGCAGGCGGGAGTGGAGGTGGGCCGCCTCGCGGTCGCCGTGGGCAGCCTGGTTCAGGTTCATGAAGTCCATGTCGATGGCTGCCCAGGGAAGATCGCGGTTGAACTGGGTGTGCCAGTGGAGGAAGGGCTTGCGCAGGGAAGTCAGCCCGCCGATCCACATCTTGGCTGGGGAGAAGGTGTGCATCCAGAGGATCAGTCCGGCGCAACGGGCTTCGGCGTTGGCTTCGGCGACGAGGGCGCGGATTTCCTCCGGGGCTTTCATGACCGGCTTGAAGCGGATGGGGAGGGGAATTTTTTTCGAGCGGTTGAGGTCGTCGACGATGCGCCCGCTGTTTTCTGCCACCTGTTTGAGGGTGGCGGGACCGTAGAGGTGTTGGCTGCCGGTGACGAACCAGAGTTCGGCCTGGGGGAGTTGGATCATGGTTGGGATTCTTGTTTGAGTTGGAGAAGGTCTTTCATCACGCGGGAGAGATCGGCCCGGGCTTGCACCCCGCCGAAAGCGTCATGGACCTGGCGGTAAAGCTGGAAGAGGCGTTCGTAGGTGGCTTGGGACGCGGGAACCGGCTTGTAGCTTTTATCGCTCAGCGAAGTCATGGCGGCCTGGGCGGAGGCGAAGTCGGGGTGCAATCCGGCCACGACCGCAGCGGCGACGGCCGCTCCCAGGGCGCAGGCCTGTGAAGACGAGGTGACCCGCATCTCGCAGCCGGTGACGTCGGCGTAGATCTGCATGAGCAAGGGGTTCTTTTCCGCGATGCCCCCGGCGCAGACGATGCGCTCGATGGGAACGCCGTATTCCCGGATGCGTTCGATGATCATGCGGGCGCCGAAGGCGGTGGCTTCGATCAGGGCCCGGTAGATTTCCGCGCGGGTGGTGTAGAGGGTCTGGCCGACCAGGAGGCCGGTGAGGAGTTGGTCGACGAGGATGGTGCGGTTGCCGTTGTTCCAATCCAGTGCCAGCAAGCCGGATTGTCCCGGGCGGAGGGAGGCGGCTTCCGCGGTCAGCTTTTGGTGGAGACCGGCGTCGCCCTGGCAGACTCCTTCCACCCACCACTTGAAGATGTCGCCGACGGCGGACTGGCCGGCTTCGATGCCGACAAAACCCGGGAGAATGGCCCCGGGGACGATGCCGCAGATGCCAGGGATGTCGGCCACCTTGCGTTCGGCGCTGACGACCAGACAGTCGCAGGTCGAGGTGCCGACCACCTTGACCATGGTGCCCTCGGCCACACCGCAACCGATGGCGCCGTAGTGCACGTCCATTTCCCCAATGGCGATGGGGATGCCGGGGGTGAGGCCGAAGCGTCGGGCCCATTCCGGGCTGAGGCGGCCAGCTTGCACGGAAGCATCATGGGCCTTGGAATACAAGCGGCGGCGCAGCGTGGCCAGTTTGGGATCGAGGAGGGTGAGGAAGGCTTCGTCGGGCAGACCGCCCCAGCTTTCGGAGTAGATCGCCTTGTGCCCGGCGGCGCAGACGCCGCGCTGGATGTCCTCCGGTTTGTCGACCCCGGCCAGGACCGCCGGAACGTAATCGCACAATTCCACCCAACTGTGGGCCGCGTCGAAGACCTCCGGGGCCACATTCAGACAGTGCCAGATTTTGGCCCAGAACCATTCGGAGGAATAGGTCCCGCCGCACTTGGCCAGGAACTGGGGGCGGTGTTGTGAAGCCAGCTCGGTGATCCGCGCAGCTTCCGAGAACGCGGTGTGGTCCTTCCAGAGCCAGCATTGGGCATCGAGATTGTTTTTCCACGCGGGCAAATCGGCCAGGGCCCGGTTGGAGGCATCGACCGGAATCGGACTCGATCCGGTACTATCGACGCCCAAGGCCATGACAGCGCCCGGGGCCAAGCCCGCCAGGGCGAGGGCCTTTTGGACTGCCGTGGTCATGCTGGAGAAGTAATCGGCGGGATGTTGCCGGGCCAGCAGGTGGTTGGCGGGGTCGAGCAGCACGCCTTCCTGGCCGGAGGGGTAGGGGGCCGAAGCCGTTCCCAGTTCCTTTCCCGTGGCGCTGTCGACCAGCAGGGCCCGCACCGAGTTCGTGCCAAAATCAATTCCCAGGGTCGCTTTCATGGAGCCATCATGGAAAGAATTGGAAAAAGGACAAAGGCTGCTTCACTTGACAGTAATGTCAGAAAGTTCAAAAAGCCGAATCACCATGACCGATCTGGCCTCTGCGGCCGGGGTGAGCAAAAACACCATCTCGCTGGCCCTGCGCAACGACCCGCAGATTTCTGCCGACACCCGGGCACGCATCCGGACCTTGGCGCGGAAAATGGGGTACCAGACCCATCCGGTGGTGGCCCATCTCATGACGCAGTTGCGGCTGTCCCGCACCGGGCGGTTCCGCGCTTGTCTGGCCCTGGTCAACGCCAACCGCGACCCCAAAGCCTTCCGCCGCCATCCCACCGTGCCGAGTTACGTCGAGGGATGCCGTCGGCGGGCGAAGGAGGCCGGTTACGAGTTGGACGAATTCTGGCTGCACGATCCGGAAGTATCGACCAGTCGTCTGGTGCAGATCCTGCACACGCGCGGGATCAGCGGCGTTTTGCTGGTGGGACTGATGAGTGAGAACCGGTTGCCGGAGGAACGGGCTCTACTATGGAATTCCTTTCTCTGCATCGTCACCGGGGTGCGGACCCGCCAACCGGCCCTTTCCTTTGCCTGTGCCGACCACCACGACCTGGCCTTCCGTGCCGTGCGCGAATGCCTGGCCCTGGGCTACCGGAGGCCGGGGCTGGTGTTGGACGGGGTGATTGATGAGTTGGTCGACCGCCGGTTCTCATCCGGATTTACTGCCGGCCAGGCAGCGTTGCCGAGGTCGGCGCGGACCCGGCCTTTTTTTGACGTGAGCGCGGCCGACCGCGACCGGAGCCGTTTCAACCGCTGGCTGGGGCAGGAACGTCCGGATGTGATCCTGACGTTGTACAACCGCATCCGCGACTGGGTGGAGGAGGCGGGTCTGCGGGTGCCGGAGGACCTGGGCTTGGTGCAGTTGGAGTGGCGCAAAAAAGAACCCGAATGGGCGGGCATGGACCAGCACAACGACGTCGTGGGTGAGGCTGCCGTGGACATGTTGATCGGATTGTTGCAACGGTCCGACAACGCCGTGCCCGAGTTTCCCAGGGCCACTTTGATCGGCAGCACCTGGCGGACGGGATCAACTCTCAAATCGTAAAACCATTGAGTCGGCAACAGAATCTGCTGCAGTGTGATCCGCCCGAGGCGGTCTGCCGAGCCAGCTTGAGGTCATTCTTCCAACGGGCGGCTCAGCCCCGCACGCTTGCGGGGGGGGACACGTGATTCGCCCTCCCATAAGGCAACTTTGTCTCCTACTTAAGTGATCTTCTATATGCCGCCTGGGACTCCCATAAGTTGACTGGTTTGAATTCCGTGTCGCCCGGTTCGACCCACGGGCCATCCGGATCTTGCGCGGGCGTGAAATTCCCGAATCCCACCACGTTGATCAGCGGCCAGTCTTGGGTCGGAGGGATTTTGGGAAAGTTTCCCTGGCCGCGAATGGCCCAAAACGTCGTGCGCGCCCCGCTGTGTGGCCCGCGATCCAGTCGCCCGCTGCTCTCGAACAATCTCCGGGGATCGCCCGCATCGAAATCGGTGAACAAATTCTCGTAAGGGGCATTGCGGTGATGATCGCAATTGATCGCGACACCCGAACCCTTGGTGAAAACGTTGCCGTTGGCATAACCTTCCACGGTCAGGTCATGCACATAGGTGGTTTCAAATCGGAATCCGTGGAAAAGCGCATCCTGGGTTCTGCTCGTGGCCCACAAGGCATGATGACCGGTGAGGCCCGTTCGTTTCAGCGCACGCGTGGTGAAACCATCCACGGTGCAAAAACGGCTTCCTCCCATGATGACGCCATTGTCCGCATCGGTGACGGTGACATTCCGGATCCAGCAATCAACTGCACCTTTGATGTGCACTGCGTTATAACCTTCCTCTTGCAGATGGGGTCTTTTGGGCACACCCGGAAACTCAAAACCGATGTTCTCCAGTCCGCTGCCTCGAAGCGTCGGGGCCAACGCCAAAACCTCGGGTTTCCACTCCAGCCGCACGTCCACCCGCAAAGGACGGTCTAGGGTGATTTTTTGGCCGTCCACGGCTTTCACCTGCGCCGCCCAATCGACTGGAGTCTTGAGGTTGGGTGTGTCAGTGCCGGGTTCCAGGAGATTCCCGTGAAGATGACGGAGGAGTGAATGATCCGGCGGATCCTGCATGACCAACCGAATCCAATCTCCGACCTTGAGGGTGTCCGTTGAGGCGAGATACAACAGGGAATCGCCGCGTTTCGATGGAGCCACCACTTCGCTCAAGCGCTGGCCCTTGTCGGTCCCTTGCATGGTGACAAAACCTCCCGTGAACGAGTACGCCGCTTTCACGGCATCGACATTGGCCCGCGGGCGAATTTCAGAAAGGGGTTTGGGCATAACCAAGACCGACTTGTCCGGTCCTTCCCCGCGAAGCACAACCCGGCTGCGATGGATTTCCACCACATCGGTGATGACATACCGGCCCTCGGGTACCCAAACCGCACCGCGCTCCCCGACGGCATGGAGTGCGCGCTGGAACGCCGCCGTGTCGTCCGAGCTGCCATCGCCTTTTGCCCCATGTTCCTTGACGCTGGTGAGCACGGGATAATCGGGAATCGGCTCCCGCCCACAGGCGTAACCGGCCAGGCTAAAATCAGGAAGGCGGGAGGCTGGGCTCCACAACTCGCCGGAAACACCCCACAAGGCCGACGTCTGGTCCGCTGCGGCAGCGCCTCCCGAAACGTGGAGCCAAAGAACTGGGAGAAGGATCAGCCACTTAATCATCGATTCAGGGTCTCCCAGCCATTCAAGCGCGGTCGAACGATATGAGCAAGCAAAGCAGGTCGAAGCGATCATAGGGTGGATGGCGTCGGGTCTCCTTGTGGCTCCGGGGGTAGCCCCGATTCAGACTCGGGGCTTGGGTTTGCCTTACGGCTTGGGAAACGTCCTTCGCCAGCCTGCGGCTGGCTCCGGAGGTAGGGCTCGGTCTTCTGATAGGCTAGTCATGTTGATTTCAGTTATGATCTTCAGAGGCAACTTACCACTCTTAGCCACTTTTTTCCACTGTTTCGATCACCCATTTGGTATCAGTTCTGGTATCAGTTGTGCCTTCGATTGCCCTTGGTGGGCCAGACGTCTGCGTATCCTTTCAAGAGTTTTAGTGGTGCTCCATAAGAACTATACTGTCTGAAAGAAACGGTGTGCAGGCGGATCAAAGGTGGCCTTTGTTACATTAACGCGTTTAGGTCGGAGCCGATTGCCGGGATGGTGTATCCGAATATGTTCGCCGCATGAATTCATCCTTGGTCTGTGAAAATCAGACGATGGATGAATGGAAAACGGTTGTTCAACTTGCATGATGTCATTTGGCTAGGGGCGAATGAATGGATCCAGGCGGTTTCTCTTCCATTTACCCTTATCCTGTCGATTCCGGCTAAAATCCTGGCGAAATCTCATCTGGCGTTAAACTGACAGAAAATCACATGATCCGAGTGACTAATGAATCACTTTCCGCGCCGTTGCGTCGACCTTGGAAGAAAGGCATAGCCGTGGGGCGTGCCTATGATCTGTTGCGGGCCGATCTCCTTGACCACCTCCGGTGGCTACAAAAAGAGATAGGATTCTACTCCTGCCGGTTTCACGCAGTCTTCCACGACGATATGGCTGTCGTAAAACGGCGTTCGGATGGGTCGATCGTTTATCAGTGGCACCATTTGGACAAGGTATACGACGCTCTTCTGGACATGGGGCTGAAGCCGTTTGTGGAGCTTAATCCGATGCCTGCCGCCCTTGCATCTGGTTCACAAACGATGTTTCAGTACAAAATGAACGTTACTCCGCCACGACTTTGGTCGGAATGGCACGACTTGGTGCAAGCGTTCGGCCTTCACTGTGTGGAACGATACGGATTGGAAGAAGTAAGGGACTGGCATTTCGAAGTCTGGAATGAACCAAATCTCGCGGGCTTCTGGAGTGGAACGAAACAGGACTACTTCCGGCTCTATTCCCACGCCGCCCATGCGCTCAAAAGTGTTGATTCTTATTTGCGCGTGGGCGGCCCGGCAACTTCCAAAGCGCATTGGTTGAATGATTTTCTTGAATACTGCGATAAAGAAGCCGTGCCGCTGGATTTTCTCTCCACCCATTTGTATCCCCAGGACGAATTCGTCGAGTATGCGAACCGTGAGTCCAGCCCGCATGCCCCGGGAGCATTTTTCGGGGATATCGTACGATCTGTGAAACGGCAGATGCTTGATGGCAAGAAGACCGATTTGCCAATCCACTGGACGGAGTGGAATACCCAGTTGGCCACGAGTTCAAAGGATGTGACATGGCTCGACAACCGCTACGTCGATAGTTTGCATGGAGCCTCCTTTGTGGCGAGGCAGATGACCGAGCTGGATAATGAGGCGGATAACTTCACCTACTGGGTGGCGAGCGATCTGTTTGAGGAGTCCCCCCAGCCGAATACCCCCTTTAGCGGAACCTACGGACTTCTCACCGTCCATGGACTGCCTAAAGCGACTGGAAATGCTTTCAGATTCTTGGAATGTCTCCGTGGTCCGAGACTTGAATTTTCTCCGGGACGACAACTGCCCGAACACTGCGGAGGTGTCGCAACATTGGAGGGGCGATCCATACGGGTCCTATTGTGGAACGACATTCCACCAGGAATGGAAGCGACAGAATGGGACGACGCGCTACAGCTGGTGTTGTCCCCACCCATAAGTGCAGATTCATGGTTGCTGACTTCCAGGCAGATCAAGGCCGGGTCAGGGAGTTGCTGTGAAACTTGGGAAACTATGGGCCGCCCCGTGAATCTTACCGAGCAACAAATGGCGGTCCTGGCTGCGCAATCAGAGCCCGCTTCGCGGGTGGAAATTTTGTCACCTGATGAGAAGGGCGTCCTCCAGACCGCTTTTCGCCTTTTGGCCAACGAAGTCTTGTTGATGGAATTCAGTCCAAGCGGTCCTTCTGCCCAGCCCAAGGGAAATCTGCTTGCTTCCGACGAGAATGAATTCTTGGAGCAGGCGATGGGGGATCAATCACGCGAATGACCTGTTATGATTGCGGGCTGGGAAAAAGCCCGGAGCCCGAAGCAAGAGGCGGCCTTTACAGGAAGGCAGGATAAATCCACCTCCCGGGATTTTATCCAATTCCTTGCCCCCGTTTCCTTCGTCAATAATTCGAGTAATTCCAGGTGGCACTCGTAGTATTTCCCCGGAAAACGACGAGGCTTCTTCGATGATATCGATGGCAAGGCATTTGCGTGTCGGAATGTAATGCAGCAATGTCAGGATCAGGTCTCTCCGCTGTCGGCGGGGAATCACGAGCATCGTGGTGGGCAAGCCGTCGCCCACAGGTGCAGGACCGATCATTTGCCGCATGACACGCCGCCAAACATCCCTGGCGGCGCCATTGCCGAATTCCCGATACTCACGAAAGATGGGGTCGGCAAACCAGACGAATCGCTGCCCCGATACCACGGCAGGATACGGGCTGGGGTTTTTCACCGGCGGGGCCTGGAAATGGGAGGAAAAAGTCAAATCGGTCCGGTGGAAATAGGGCGGAACGCGGTCGACCAAAACCCGGACACCACGCCCACAGGCCAGATTCGTCCCGCGGCTGTAGATCACCCGGTCGCTCGCTGCCATCTCCGGCCAAAAGGATTTTTTCGTGCGCCAGTATGTTGGCCAGGCTGGAGTCTCCTGTTGCGGGCGAACAGGGAGAAAAGTCAGTGCGGGCCGGCCGTCTGGCTTGAAGCCGGACCTGTGGGAAAGGATGAGCTTTCCGCCGGCCGCATAATACTTCCGGAGTTTTTTTTCCAGTGCCGTGGTGATTACTGTGGAATCCGGCAGGATGATCAGGGCATAAGGGTCCAGATCGGACTGATCATCCAACAAGGCCGCATCATAGTGGCTCTCCTCGCACATCAGGATGGCTCCCTCGTCCGATTTGCCGGTTTCCACCAGGTTGCTGTCCGGATGGTTGGCGGTGAGGATTCCGACATGGGGAATGGGGATGGACCCGGCGTAAAAGGATTCGGCTGAGGCGCACTGGCGGTAAACTTCACCGATCAAACGGTAAGCTGCCGAATCCAGTGTGCCGCGGGGCGGAAGTTGGTCGCCGACCGAATTGGCGCCGCCGTGGGCTTGGGAGCGGAAGCATTCGTATTCCAGTGCGGCCTGAGATTTGATGCCTCCAAAGTCGCCCCACATTCTTTGGAATCGTCCGGTCTGACCCAGCCATGGCTTGCCCCACCGGCCCGCGCTCCGGGCGAGGCGGGGAAAGTGGTGGTACCCCCAAAAGCCGGAGGGAAGAGATTCGATTTCGACATGGCTGCAGTATTGGGTTCGGGACCGGCCGCCGGTGCCGTCGATGAAGACATCGAGTCCCGAGTTGTAGAATACCGAGGCACGCGGGGCTATGCCCTTGAGCAAGCGGGTGAAGCGCGATGCAAAAGAGGACACGGCTGCAGACTGGAAGCGTTGGAATGTGCCTGGATCCGGAGCACCAAATCCGTGCCTTTCCCGGAAATTCATACTGGCAGCGCCATAGTGCGCCATCGGTGAAAACATCACGATGTCATAGAACAGACCATCGATGTCGTACAAATGGCAAAGCTCACGGGTGTGTGCCTCCAGGTAATCCTGATAGTCGGGATGCAACCAATCGAGAAAATGCCAGCCCCCGGGTTGGGTGGGTAGCTGAGGGTCTGGATTGGCGCACCGTGCGAAGATCCCATCAGCCTGCAGCATCCTCCATGCGGGAAATAGCCTGGCCGATTCCTCGTCCCAACCCACCGTGGTGTATACAGGGCAGCGGATGTCTGCCTTATGCAGCGCCTCGATCATTTCACCGAGCAGATCTCGGCCCCTCAAGCCCGGATGAATCGGGGCCACCTGGGATGGATAGTAGCAAAATCCATGGTGGCAACGGGCAAAAATGGTCACGCTGTTGACGTGCGCACGGCGGAAGGTCTCCACGAATTCAGCAGCGTCGAACTCCGAACCGATTTGCCCGATAAGCGGTGACGTGTGAAAATCGAGATGTACCTGTCTGCTCCTGCAATCAATTCGCATAAAACAGTTTGTTGGATGACCTAATGCGGGCAAGCAAGAGGGAAGTTAACACGTTCAGGCTATTTGTCTGCCTAAGCAAAATGGCGGCCATGACGGAAGTCAAGCGCCGCGTGCTCACCCGCCCACGGATGCCCGGGCCTCCCAGCAGCGTGGTGTTTCCCATTCATCGATTCAAAGTGCGTGATCCCACCAACCCCGAGGAGACAATCAAGATAGCTTCAACTTGAAGGCAAGGCCAGTCTTAAGACATAACGTGTTAAGCGTCAGTAAACTAGTGGGAAAGAAAGGCGGGTGCAAATTACACATTGAATAACTTAGAACTTAATATGCACACAAAAGCACCCAAGACTGAAGGAAAGAAGGTCGCCCTCGGTGCCATTGGGTTGTCGCTCACACTTCACGGAGTCTGCTTTTTAGCTGTGGGAAGCTATGTCATCCTAGAGGGGGTGGTGCCCAAGACTCCATTTTTGGAAGCCGAAGTTGGTCAAACGCTGGAACCGGAGGTAATCGAAATGCCGGAAAATGAGGAGGTTGCCCCGACACCGGATATTCCCCATTTGGAATCGGATTTCGCGCCTACTGCGGTTGATAACCGTGAAAATTTTTCGACCCCAGCCGATGTGATTGTATCAACGGCCCCTAGCGGTTCGTCATTCACGCTCCCTCCGGCTTTGGGTTTGCCCGCCGTCAACGCGATATCGAACAACGGGGATAGGGTTACTCCAGTAAAGGAAGCCGATCAGCCAAACAGCCGAAAAGTCGCACTTCGAACCATGTCGAGTCTTTTTGGATCACGGGAGCAGAGCACAGATGCCCTCACGGGCCATTTTTACGATCTGAAGCAAACGGCCGACAGGCAACCCAGTCCGATGGCGAGTTTCAAAGGGGAGGTGATGGGAAACAACCCCCAGAACACCCGTTACCTGCAGGTGATAGCGGATTTTGTGAACCGGGATTGGGATGTGAAAACCTTGGAAAACTATTTCAAGGCGCCCAAGGATCTCTCCTCTTACATGATTTTCATACCGAGAATGAGCGCAGATGAAGCGCCCAAAGCCTTTGCCGTGGAAAAAATAGTCGAACCCCGTCGCTGGGTGGTCCACTACAAGGGTACTTTCAAGTCCCCGCTCACGGGCCGTTTCCGCTTCGTGGGCCGGGCGGATGATGTGCTCATGGTCCGCTTCAACAAGAAAGACGTCTTTGATGGGTCCCTGTCCCAGATTGTCAAAAGGGTCAAGCGGGAGCCGATGGGTGCCCGGATGAACGACACCGGTAAAATGGAGACCGAAAGATCATTTTTGCTGGGGGGGGATTGGTTCAATATGGAACAAGGACAGGACTATCCGATTGAAGTGTTGCTGGGTGAACAGCCCGGTGGCGCTTTTTATGGGTTTCTTCTCATCGAGGAATCCGGAAAAACCTACCCCGAACGGCCCAACAACAAGGGCCCGGTCCTGCCAGTCTTTCAAATGTCGCCGACCAAACTGCCAAGATACGAGGCGGAGAAAAATGCCCCTACCGTGGATCAGGAGTGGTCGTCCAACTGAAAGAGCAGACATAGTCGCTCCTGCGATCCTGCTTAGAGCCTATCCGGATAACCCGCGTGACCCGCGCTGGGGGTCAATAAGCCGTCCGGCGAGGCGCGAGAAGGGAGCAGGTATGAAATATACCCGTGACCGACGAGCAACGAAGCGGGGCGGCTTTTTGGCCCCAGCCCGG
>JANRJG010000013.1 GCA_033875315.1 Candidatus Methylacidiphilales bacterium | reverse complement strand
GGGTGATGGCGGCACCTGCCCACCCCCTTCGTCGTCTCTTCCTTGCGTATCTCGTCCCGATATGCGCGGTCGCTCCTCCTCGGGCCCGGGCAGGTGGCACTCATCACGCGGGCCACGGGGGTTATCCGGATAGGCTCTTAGCCGGAAAAAGGCAGTTGCACCACAGAGTGCACAAAGGACACAGAGAAGAAAGGCTGCGGATTGAGGAGAATGGGATGCACCGAAAGGTGATCAAAAGAATCAGCCGCCCGTGCGACAGCACATCATACCACTGAGCGCAGAGATTAGCGGGAGGGCGAGGCTCCCGGCTCTCCCGTAGGCGTTCGGGGCCGAGCCGGTTTGAGGTCATGCTTTTCCAAGGGCGGCTCAGCCCCGAAGGCTTACGGGGGAGCCAGGAGCTTCGCCCTCCCGTAGTGCGGTAAGGCGCTTGATCATCTGAGTGAATCACCTGCTGACACCGCACTTGCCTTCCCTCCGGGTTATTCTAATCTTGTCGGAGTCGCGCGCTTAGCTCAGCGGTAGAGCGTTTCGTTTACACCGAAAGGGTCGGGGGTTCGATCCCCTCAGCGCGCACACCCACCCATCATGACTGCCCGTTGCCTCCGTGCCATCATCCTCGCTTTCGCCGGACTCGCTTCCCTGACTAGTGCTGGCGCGGCGGATGTCCCTTCCCCTTCATCGGCCTCAGCCCCAGCCTCCGGCCCGGTCTATGTTCTCCCCATCGAGGGCCCGATCAGCCGCGCCACCATTTATCCGATCCGCCGCGGGGTCAAGGAAGCCCTGGCCCGCAAGGCCTCCGCCCTGGTCATCCGCATGGACACCCCGGGCGGCGAAGTTGCCGCGACCGAGGAAATCATGGACATCCTCGCCCGCTTCGAACCGGCCGACCGCACCTACACCTTCGTGGTCAAGGACGCGTATTCCGCCGGGGCCTTCATCGCCGCCGGCACACGCCACATCTACATGCAGCCCGGCAGCGTCATCGGTGCCGCCACCCCGGTCACCATGGGCCAGGACGGGGTGAACGAACTCCCGCCCAAAATCGTCAGCGCCATTGCCGCCAAGGTCCGCACGGCCGCGGAACGCAACGGACATGACACCGCCGTCTTCGATGCCATGGTCAACAAGCAGGTCGGCCTGGTCAAGGATGGCAAACAACTCGTGGGCAAGGGCGACATCCTGACGTTGACCGACAAAGAAGCCTCCACCCCCTACGGCAACCCGCCCAAACCGCTGCTCTCCGCCGGGACAATCGATTCCCTCGAAACCTTGCTGGTGCGGGTCGGTCTCCCGGGAGCCCCTGTTGTGGTCATGGAACCCACCGGCTGGGAAAAGATCTCCTCGTGGATTGTCGCCATCTCCCCCCTCCTCCTCTCCGCCGCCCTGCTCTGCGCCTACCTCGAATTCAAAACCCCCGGATTCGGAATATTTGGCATCACGGGCATCGTTTGCGCCCTGGTCTTCTTCTTCGGTCATTACGTTGCCGGTCTCTCCGGTTATGAATTCGTGCTGCTCTTCCTCCTCGGCGTCGCCCTCATTGCGGCCGAACTCTTCCTCCTCCCGGGCACCATCGTTCCTGGGCTGCTCGGCGCTGCGCTCGTCCTGCTCGCCCTCCTCAAGGCCATGGTCGACCGCTACCCCACCGACCCCTTCCTGCCCACGCTCCCCCAACTGCAACTCCCGGTGACCAACCTCCTGATGGGCCTCGGCTTCAGTCTGGCCGCCATCCTCTTCCTGGCCCGCATTCTCCCCCGCAGCCCCATCGGCCACGCCCTCGTGCTCGATGCGGTCAATGCGACCGAACTCCCGGTGCCTCTCAACGCACCTACTGCGAGGCCCGGCCAAGCCGCCACCGGCACCAGCCTCAGCTACCTCCGTCCGGTTGGCACCGCCGACTTCGGCCAGGGGCCCATCGAGGTCACGACCGAGGGCGAATTCATTGAACAAGGGAAAACCCTCCGCATCGTCCGGGTCGAGGGCAACCGCATCGTGGTGGAGGCCGTATGATCTGGATCGCCGCCCTCATGCTTGGTGGCTTCGCCCTGGCCGTCGCAGAAATCTTCCTCCCCGGCATCCTCGTCGGACTGGTCGGTGTCGCCCTGCTCCTGGCCGCCGTCGTTGTCGCCGGATTCCAATTCGGCCCCGTCGGTCTGGGCTGGACGCTGGGCATCGAACTGGCTGTGGGCACCTTGATCTTCTTCCTCTGGATGCGCTACTTCCCCCAATCCCGCTTCGGCAGCAAATTCCGCCTCGATACGACAGAATCGCAGAAATCCGGCGACTCCCTCCCGGCTGACTGGATCGGCGCCGAGGGCGTTGCCCTGACCGCCCTCCGCCCCTCCGGCACCGCCAAAATCCGCGACCGCCGCCTCGACGTCCTGACCGAGGGTCTCCACGTCGAAGCCGGGAAAACTGTGACCATTGTCAAAATCGAAGGTGCCGCTATTTTTGTCAGACCCACGCTAATCAACTAAACCAACCACAACCCAATCATCATCCAAACACTATGGGACCCATCCTCATCTTCGGCGGCATCATCCTCGGCGTCATCGCCCTGGTCGTGCTTGTGCTCATCTTCAACTACATCGGCCTCTGGCTGCGTGCCTGGACCTCCGGCGCCCCGGTCGCCATCATGACCCTGGTCGCCATGCGCTTCCGCGGCATCCCCTCCTCGCTCATCGTCAATGCGCGCATCACCGCGGTCCGGGCCGGGATCAACCTCGACACCCAGCAACTCGAAACCCACTACCTTGCCGGTGGCAATGTCAATGAAGTGGTCCGCGCGCTTATCGCCGCCGACAAGGCCGGCCTCAGCCTCGATTTCAACCGCGCCTGCGCCATCGACCTGGCCACCACCGGCAGCGGCAAGTCGGTCTTCGAAGCCGTCCGCACCAGTGTCAATCCCCGGGTCATCGACTGCCCCAACCCCGCCTCCGGCAAGCAGACTATCGACGCCGTGGCCAAGGACGGCATCGGGGTCCGTGTCAAAGCCCGCGTCACGGTCCGCACCAACCTCGCCCGCTTCGTCGGCGGCGCCACGGAGGAAACCATCGTCGCCCGTGTCGGTGAAGGCATCGTCACCACCATCGGCTCCTCGGAAAGCTACAAGGACGTCCTGGAGAATCCCGACCGCATTTCCAAGAACGTCCTGGCCCGCGGCCTCGACGCCGGCACCGCCTTCGAAATCCTCTCCATCGACATCGCCGACGTCGATATCGGCGACAACATCGGGGCCCGCCTCCAGGCCGACCAGGCCGAGGCCGACAAGCGTGTGGCCCAGGCCCGCGCGGAAGTCCGCCGCGCCGCCGCTGTGGCCGTCGAACAGGAAATGACCGCACGCGTCGCGGAAATGCGCGCCAAGGTCGTCGAAGCCGAAGCCCAGGTGCCCCAGGCCATGGCCGAAGCCTTCCGCAACGGCAACCTCGGCATCATGGACTACATGAAGATCCGCAATGTCGGCGCCGACACCGACATGCGCTCCAGCATCGCCAAGGAAGGCAGCGGACCGGCCAAGTCCTAACTGATTCTTGACCTCCGTCCCATCATGATTCCCCAACTGCCACTGGCGGCCGATATCGGCGAGTTGATCATCCCCGCGATCATCCTCGTGGTCGGCTTCATCCAGTGGCTGATGGGGTTGTTGAACAAGTCAAAGAAACCCGCCGAACCGGCCCCCGATCCCTTCGGCGGGCCGCGTCAGCGCCCGGCCACGGAACCGGACGAGCCGGCCGAGGTCAACTGGGACGACCTGATGGATGCCTTGGGTCGCGCGCCCAATCAGCCCCTCCCTGAAGCGCCCGCCCAGCCTGCCGCCCCGGTCCCTCCGCCGCTGCGTCCTCCGGTCATCCCTGCGGCCCAAGAGGAGGTCCGGGCCCCGCTCTCGACACCCTTCCGGAACATGGAGCCCACGCCGGAGCCGGCAGACGGGCTCAGCGACCACCTCAAGACCCTGCTCGCTGCCATGGACCGGCCCCGCACCAGCCTCTCCCCCATCGAGCACGCCAACATGGAGTCCTTGCAGCAATCCGCCCCGGCCACCGAAGTCACCGGCCGCACCTCGACGCGCTTCGCCCGTTTCCTGCGCGAACCCGGCCAACTCCGCCGCGCGATTGTCCTCCAGGAAATCCTCCAGCCCCCGCTGGCACTGAGATAGGTTTAGAGGAACAAGGGTTGAATGGTTGAGTAGAGCCGCTTGGCTCCTTTCCCTTCAACCATTCCTCCCTTATACCAAATTGAATTGAGTGGGCGTAAAAGTGCCTTATGGGAGGGCGAAGCTCCTGGCTCCCCCGTAAGCCTTCGGGGCTGAGCCAGGAGCCTCGCCCTCCCGGTTATTCTGTCGCTCAGTCATTTTAATTTGGTATTAAACCCATCTACCTCCCCCATGGATTGTCTTGTCGCAACCGCGACGATTCGCCATGTTATCTCCGAGATGCGGCCCGACCTGCAATGTGCGTTGATCTGCGAGGATGTTC
The DNA here is from genome assembly GCA_033875315.1 of Candidatus Methylacidiphilales bacterium. NCBI lineage: Bacteria > Pseudomonadati > Verrucomicrobiota > Methylacidiphilae > Methylacidiphilales > Methylacidiphilales bacterium. The sequence continues at coordinate 35,030 of JANRJG010000013.1, read as the reverse complement.
GCCTGGAAGCATCGGGTTCGAACACCCTGGTCGGCGTGATGAACGTCATCCCCGCGCCCACCCTCCCCATCCGACTGATCAAATTCTGCGTCTACACCCGGTGGATCAACGGCATCGGCCAGTACAACCAGACCACCCGGATCCTGGCGGCTGAGGACGACCAGGAAATGACCCGGACCGAAACCCCCTTCCAACTGGCCAATGAGGACAACCACGCCACCAACGTGGCCGTCTTCGGCGGGGTGGAATTCCGCACTGCCGGGGACCACCCGGTCGAGATCCTGTTGAATGGCGACTTGGTTCTCCGCTTCAGCCTGAAGGTCCTTCCCGTCTCCGGGCATGGCCAAGGACATCCGATGTCGTGAGGTCGTGAGGTCGCCAGAATGATGCTGTTGATCAACCACGAAGACGCCAAGTCTCCAGGGAGATCACCTTGGTTTTTGAATTAAACAATTGGATCCCCTTTCGGGTGTCTAAAGAACCTTTCTCTGTCTTTTCCAAATCTTGGTGTCCTGCGTCTTGGTGGTTCATCTGAAATTATCCGCCCCAGGATTTCTGCTTGCCCAGACAGGCCTGATTTGTGGTAAGTTCTCATCTTGCGCCGGCGTGGCGGAATTGGCAGACGCGCTAGACTCAAAATCTTGTACAGGCAACTGTGTGTGGGTTCGACCCCCTCCGCCGGCACCCCTCCCCTCCCATCATCGTAATCATTAGCCTTGGGGCCCTTTTTCTGCTATGGGTACCTCCATGCCGAATTTCTCGGTCTACCTGGGCCTGGTCACCCTGATCCTTTCCGCCTTCCCTGCCCAAGGCCAGTCCATGCGCGATCCCGAGGCCCTTTACTTGGAGGGTGTCCCGGGGTTGAGTCCCATCATCCTCAAAGTGCTCGGTCCCACCCCGGTTTACGCCACCCGGTCGCTTTCCGCCCACGTCGGCAATCTGGTCGAAGGTGACGAAGTCCGCTTGGTCGCCCACCATCCTGAGTCCTTCTTCGTCCGCCTGCAAAAAGGCAAAATGGAAGGTTGGGTGGATCCCAAGTTCATCCAACCCCCGCCTTCCGAGATGATCGAACAGGCCCGTGCCATCGTCGAACAGGAGTCCGTCTTCCAGGCCTCGATCAAGAAAAAGGAAGTCCTGCCCGGCATGACCTTCGACCATGTCCAAAAAGCCCTGGGCAAACCCGATACCCGCACCTTCCGCGTCGATGACTCCGGACGCATCGATGTATGGTCCTTCGTCGACTACGAAACAGTCATCGAGCAGCGCCCATACCGCGACCCCCTCACCGGGCAGGTATTCTACCAGTCGGTGCGGGTGAAAATCCCCGTCGGCTCGCTCGAGGTCGAGTTCAAAGAGGGACACGTCAACGCGGTGGAACGGCAGCGGGACACGCGCATCCCACGCATCACCAACCGGCTGCGGTGATGGGAGCCGCCAGGCACTTGCTCACGCTCAGGATGGCAGATCGCCCTGGCGGCTGAGCACGGTGTCGCGGGCTTCCGGCAGAAGCTGTGGGTAATCCAGGGTGTAGTGCAGACCGCGGCTTTCACGGCGACGCAGGGCCGAAGCGACAATGATCGAGGCCACCAGGGCCAGGTTGCGCAGTTCGATCAAATCCGGCGTGAGCCGGAAATCCCAGTAATAGTCGGTGATTTCGCGTTGGAGGAAGGCCAGACGTGCTTCCGCCCGGCGCAGGCGCTTGTCGGTGCGGACAATGCCGACGTAATCCCACATCAACTGCCGGATCTCCTTCCAGTTGTGCGTCACCACCACCAACTCATCGGGATGCCCCGCCTCCCCCTCGCTCCAGGCCGGCAAATCCCCGGGTGGTGGCATGGCCCCGGCTTCCCGATCGGCCCGGACCGAGGCGCGGTGCGAGACCACCACCGCTTCGAGCAGGGAATTGCTGGCCAGCCGGTTGGCCCCGTGCAGCCCGGTGCAGGCCACTTCCCCCACCGCGAACAAGCCGGGCAGGGCGGTGGCCCCGTCGACGTCGGTCATTACGCCACCGCATTGATAGTGTGCCGCCGGCACGACCGGCACCGGCTGGGTGGTCATATCAATGCCCAGCTTGAGGCAGAACTCATGGATGTTGGGGAAACGCTGGCGGATGAAGGAAGCGGGTTTTCCGGTGATATCCAAATACATGCAGGCGGCCCCGGTTTTTTTCATCTCGGCGTCGATGGCACGGGCGACAATGTCGCGCGGGGCCAGGGAACCCCGGTTGTCGTAGTGCTGCATGAATCCACGGCCCTCGGCATCGACCAGCACCGCCCCCTCCCCGCGCAGGGCCTCGGAGATCAGGAAGGACTTGGCAAAGGGGTGGTAGAGACAGGTCGGGTGGAACTGGATCATCTCCATGTTGGCCACCGGCACCCCGGCCCGGAAAGCCATCGCCACCCCGTCACCGGTGGCGATGTCGGGGTTGGTGGTGTAGAGGTAGGATTTCCCGCATCCTCCGGTGGCCAGTACCACCACCCGCGCCGAGAGCACCACCACCTGTTGCGCGGCACGGTCGAGGGCGTAGACCCCGAGGCAGCGCTGCGGCCCCGGGAGCCCGGCTTTACCCGAAGTGACAAGGTCGACCGCAACCAGGTTTTCAAAAATCTGGATGTTGGGGTCGAGGTCGATGGCTTGGAGCAGGGCGCGTTCGATCTCGCGCCCGGTCATGTCGGCGGCATGGAGAACTCGACGCTTGCTGTGTCCGCCCTCCTTGCCCAGATCGAGTTCCCCGCTGCGGGCGTTTTCACGTTCGGAGAAACGGACGCCGTAACCGATCAACTCCTGGATGCGTTCCGGCCCCTCGGAAACAATACGCCGGACCACCTCCTCGTGGCACAGCCCGGCCCCCGCTTCGAGGGTATCGCGGACATGCATCTCAAAGGTGTCCTCCTGCGAAGTCACGCAGGCGATGCCGCCCTGGGCGTAATTGGTGTTGGATTCGGCGCGGCTTTTCTTGGTGATGATGGCCACCGGCCCCCGCCGCGCGGCCTTCAGGGCGAAAGTCAGCCCGGCGATGCCGCTTCCGAGGACAATGGTTTCAAAGGACCGTGCATTCATGATGGGAGTCCGGAGTGGGCCACCGGGACGGCCTCGCACACTTTTTGCCAACCGGGAAAGTTCCAATCATTGGGGAAGCCCCGGCACTGCCAGGGCTTGACGTCCTGCACGCGGCAGACGTTGCGTCCGTCCAGGAAGATGCAGGCGCCGTCGGGTTGGTTTTTCAAGACCAGACCCTGTCGGTTGGGGTGCAATTCGGTGTATTCGGCCGTGAATACCCCGGGATCCAGCCCAAGCCGCCCGGCCAAACGGATGGTGTCCTCCCCGGTGAGGCGGACAAAGCCCGGCCAACGACAGCAATTGCCACAACGTTGGCATTGATAAAAGACTTGCGGCTCCATCGGACGATGCGTATTTTTTCACTTCCTACTTAAGGAGTCGTAGCTCAATTGGTCAGAGCACCGCCCTGTCACGGCGGGGGTTGCGGGTTCGAGCCCCGTCGACTCCGCATCAGCGTATCATGGGATACAAGTTCCGCGATCCTTCGTGGACGACTCACTCAGTGACTTCTTCTAGTTCCTCCGCGACAACACGTTATCTTCGTAGGCCTTGACTTCCTTGAGCCATTGCCGACCGACTGGTGCGTTCTGACGTCGGCAATATTCATCCCATACTTCCCCGAAAGGCAGCGTTTTAATTTCTTCGAGGAGGGCCAATCTTGAGGTCCAATCTCCTTCGGCCTCAATCCGGCGGAGCTCGGCCGAGGGTTCCAATAAGGCCAAGAGGAGGCATTTCATCGCGTTGCGAGTGCCAATGGCCCATGCGGCGGTGCGGTTGATGCTGGCGTCGAAAAAATCCAATCCGATATGGGTACGGGCGAGAAAGCCTCCGCGCACGATTTCCTCGGCAATGGCCTTGGTGGGATCATCCATCAGTACGACATGGTCGCTGTCCCAGCGCACCCCGCGACTAACATGCAGGAGCAACTCCGGAACAAACTGAAGCACCGACGATATCTTGTCGGCCAGGGATTCCGTGGGATGGAAATGTCCCGCGTCCAAGCAGACGATCTTCTGGTTCTTGACCGCATAACCCAGGTAGAACTCATGGGAACCCACCACATAGGACTCAGACCCGATGCCGAAAAGTTTGCATTCAATGGCGTCGCGGTTGAAGGCAGGGTCGATGGCAGGTTTGAAAACCGCATCCAAGCTCGCTTCCAGGCGATCACGCGGTCCTTTGCGGTCGTAGGGAGTGTCCTTGTAACCGTCGGGAATCCAAAAGTTGGTGATGACCGTCTTGCCAAGTTCCCGTCCAATCTGCTCCGCCACTTTACGGCAGGCGATGCCGTGATCGATCCAAAACTGCCGAATGCCCGCATCGGCATGCGATAGGGTGAAGCCCTCGTCGGCCTTGGGGTGGGCAAAGAAGGTTGGATTGAAATCGACGCCTAGTCCTCGCGACTTGCACCAATCCACCCAACCTTGGAAATGCCCGATGTCGATGGTGTTGCGGTCGGCTTTCCGCCCACGGAAATCCCCATAACAGGCATGGAGGTTGAGCCGGTGACTGCCGGGGATCAGAGTGAAGGTGAAATCCAGATCCTGCTGGAGTTCCTCAAGAGTGCGGGCGCGGCCAAGGTAATTACCTGTGACCAGGGTGCCCCCACCGGCCTTGCTAGTGGTTTCTTTTTCAAATCCACCCACATCATCACCCTGCCAGCAGTGAAGAGAAATCGGAACCGTCGGAAGGATCTGGAGCGCTTTTTCCACATCCACGCCTTGGGCTGCGTAGGTTTCCCGGGCCAAGTCAAATGCGGTCATTTCTATGAATTAGCCCTTGGCGAGAAGCTTGCAAGCCTGGCCGCTTCCAACGCAGGTGAGGACACGGGTTCGTCTATGTGAACATGCCGCGGTATCACAGGGGCTTCGTTCACCGGGAGGGGTTCAATCGCAACAGGGTGGAAGGTTCGGCCCGTTCTTCCTGCAACTCCCCATCGTAGTAGAGACGGAAGATGTATCCGTAGTAAATGCGGGGCTCACCCGTTTCCCGGACCGCAGTGTAGCGGACACGCAACGTTTCCGCCGTCTGGGCGTTCCAGTCGGGCGATGGGTTGAGGAAGCGGGCCTCGATGGGAACGGAGACCAGACGGTCCGTACCGATGCGCTCATAGAAATAAACCTGCACCCGCACCTTGCTGGCCTGGATGGGGTCGCTGCCGGGGACTGCGCGGAGCACGAAGTCACGCTGGATTTCCACCGGTTTGACCGGGAGCGGGTCGGGCTGGGTGGTGACGCTTTCCAAGGCCAGATGGCGGCCCTCCTGTTGGGCCAGGGCGGCACGCCGGCTTTCCTCCTCCAGACGGAGGCGTTCTTCGATGACTACGCTGCGCTCGCGGGCCAGTTGGATGGTGTCCTTGGCCCGGTCTCCGAGGGCGATGACTTCTTTCCAGTATTCCAGCGCCCGGGTGTTGCGCCCCTGGGCTTCCTCCAACATGGCCAGATTGGTCAGGGTGAGCGGGTGGATGGGCTGGAGGGCCTGGGCCTTTTTGAGTGCGGCCTCGGCCATGGCAAAGTCGCCATTGCGACGGAAATTCCGGGCCTCATCGTTCAAACGCACAATCTCGGAATCAACCGAGCGGGGGGAATCGACCGGAAGACGGGCCGGGGGAAGGTCGGGCATCTTCAGGGCTTCAACGGAGGTGGGTTCCGGCTTTTTCTCGGGCCGTTCGGTTTCAACCAGCGTTGGCCCCTCGGTTTCCAATATCACCCGTTGGCGCATCCAAAAGGCCGAACCCAGGACCAGGATCTCAACCACGATGAACAAAGCCACCACGTAAATACCGATGGCATAAACCTTGGGCCGCAACCGCTTCTTCCGGTCGAGAGAATCAGTCGTTTGAGCCATGAAGGAAAAACGTAGCAAAGGCCGCGCCGGGCGTCACCGGAAAACCCGCGGCAGCGACAATACTACGGTCGGGCCGGAGGCGGGGCGGGGGACGGGGCGGGTGTCCCCTTGGCCGCCGGGGTTTCCGCCGCATAGGGGGGATTTTCCAGCACCTGTGGCTCGGCACCGCGCACGACGAACATCTCGCGGGTGCCACGGATACGGCCCCGGTATTCCTGGGAGTCACCGCCCATGAGAATGAAATCCACCGTCTGGGCCGGTCCCTCCTTGGGTTGCACGACCAGGCTGAAGCGGGGACGGGTGAAGTCCGCTTCCTTGACCGGCACCCATGCGTCGACCCGCAGGCCGGAAAGGAGTGTTTGCATCTGATACCAGAGGGACTTGTCCAAGGGACGACCCCCGAGTGTTTCCGGCCAGTCTTCCCCGGCGCGCTCCAACATGACCTGACCAGCGGGGCGCTGCCAGGTGACGCTGCGCAGTTGCTCGGGCGCGGAGACAAAGGAGGCCCGCTTTTCAAACCAATCGCTTAAAACCACCGGCAGCAACGTGAAGATGTTTTCCGGCAATTCGAGGATGAAGGGCATGCGCGAACTGTGCGCGTAAACCTTGCCTTTGCGCGGGGCGCTGAAGAAGTATTCCTCGGCCGGAACATCCTTCTTTCCGGAATCGGACTTGCGGGTACAGCTGAAAACCGTGGCCGCTGGAGACAACCCGTATTTGGCCAATTCGGCGTCCGATTTGGGCAGCAACTGGGACGCGCGGGCGTCGCGGAGCGAGTTGAGGAAGTTGATCACCAGCTGGTTTTCCGCTTTGCGACCGGATTCGGAATCCAGATTCCATTTGCGTCCGTCGCTCTGGCGCAGCGCCAATGGGGAGGCCACGGCCTTGCCTGAAACTTTGAAGGACTGCAATTCGAAGGCATCCTGGAAAACGAGCAGACGCCGGTCCTGGGTCCGGGCCAGCAGGTCAGCGATTTTGTCGGCGTAAATTTTGGGCAAAGCAAGAACATGCGGGCGTCCATCGACCTGGGCATAAACTTGAGGTTTGTCGGGCACCGGTTGGCCGATGCGCAGTTGTTGTGTTTTCTCCCCGGATTTGATCTCGATAACCATGGATGGCGTCGAAAGCCCGTAACCGACGATGTCCCCCGGCCCGTCGGCCACGAAGGCATCCACCTTGCCCGCCAGCAGATCGGCCAGATAGGAAATCACCTGGGTTTCGTCGGCCGGTCCGGCCTGCGGTTTGGTGATCGTCCACTGGTCGCCCTGGCGCACCAACTCGACATCCTGCTCCCCTTTGTGCAGAACCACCCCCGTGACGAGCGGCGTCTGGAATTCAAAGATCTCACGCTTGCGGAACCAGGACAATTCGCGCAGGGCGGACTCCTCAAGGGAGCGCTCCACGATGACGATCTCTTCCTTGCTGCCATCACTGACCAAAGCGTAGAACTGTCCCGCCCGGGCCGTCTCGTTGCCGATGGCCAGAGTGGTTTTTTCACGGCCCTGGCGAAGCTCCACCCGCACCTTGGGCTTTTTCAGGCCCATGGTCTCCAGTGCTTTGTCGTAATCCTGGAAATCACGCCGTTTCAGGGTGTCGCGGCGTCTGGCGAATTCGAGGTCCCCGAGCAACTGCCGCACATTGGAGAGATCGGCCGGATAGGAGATCGGTTTTTCGATTTCCCACATGCCGGAGGCCAGGCGCTTGACCACGACGGTGGACTCCCCGGCGGCCAGCTCCAAGCGATCGACCTCGTCCGCCTTAATCTGGAAAACGAGGGATTGTCGGGATTGGATTTCCTTGGTGCCGGGCGACTCCAGCCCTCCCCAGTAGAGATAGGCCAGCAGGACAAGCGAGACCAGGGCGAGGATGAATGTGGACCAGCTTTTCATAAAGGGAGGTCACCGGACCCGTGGGACGCGGTCAGCGGCGGCGGTACCAAACAAGGAACCCGAGGAAGGCGGCGGCCAAAGGCACGGCGACCAGCGTGATGAGAAGGAACTGCTTGCGCTGGTTCTCATCCAGGGCCACACGGAATTCCTTGGGCGCCTTCGGACTGATGCCCAGACTGTTTTCCTTGTCGAGGAGCCAGTTGAAACCGTTGAGGAAGAAATCCAGTTGGTTGCCGGAGATCATCTGGTTGGTGAGGAATTCACCCCCGCCGACGGCGAAAACCTTGGCGCCCTTGACTTTCATGTCGCCTCCAGTGACCCGTCCCAAATCGATCGCCGCGGCCAGGGTGAGCGGTCCCGGGCGGTCGGCATTGGCATCAAATTGGACCGGCTTGGTCTGGGGCTGGCTTTCCCCCCAGTAAGCTTCCGGCGTCATGGCCAGGGCCACGACCTGACCCTCGGCCAGGTTGTCGGGCTTCTTGACTGTGAGCGAACGGGTGGGGCCCAAGGTGATGTTGTTCTGGCTTTTGACCAGCCAATTGGTCACCGGGTGGTCCGAGAACGTCGTCGCGATCCCCTCCATGAGGAGACGGGCCTGGCCCAGGACGGAAATGCGGGTGGTGGCAATGTCCGGGTTGAAAACGACCCCATATCCGGCAAGCAGGTTTTCCAGGCCGGTAACGACCAAGGGATCGAGAAGGAGCAGCAAGCGTCCGGGCTTCTCCGCCCGGGCGAGGTAGGCTTTGAGGATTTCGACCTCCACGGCTGTGTAGGGCTGACGGGGACCGGCGATCACCAGCAACTCGGCATCGGCCGGGATCTCCGGCGTTTGGGCCAGGTTGAGCTTGCGAAGTTCGGCATTCTGCCGGCGGACCTGCGCGGCCAGACGGGAATAACCCGCCGGTTCGTTGTCGGCCGAATCTGTGTTGTATTCGCCGTGGCCGGTGAGGAAGTAGACATTCGACTTGGCCCCGGCGACCAGTGCCTGGATGGCCGAGGTCACGGCCTCTTCCGCTTTGAAGGCGATCAAGCGCGGAGCCCCGCCCATGAACGCACCCGAATTGTCGATTTCCGCCAGCTCGCGGTAGTTGAGCACCTTGGTCTGGTCCTTGTATTGGATGATGAGCACGTTCTCATCAGTGGTGATCTTCTGCTCGGTGGCGATGGCGCGGGCCTCGCTGAAGTTGGTGTAGGGATTGACCCGGCGGACCTCGACCTTGCCGTTGGAGCGGAAACGGTACTCGTCCAGAACCTTGTCGACATCGCTGGCGATCATCTCGGAACCGTCACCGCCCTGGCCGGAGACAAAATTGGTGATGGTGACCGGGGCCGGGAGCGAGCCGATGATCCCCAGGGTCTGGCTGCCGAGCTGGGTGTAGGGGTTGTTGGAGAGATTCTTTCGGTAGAAGTGCTTGTAGGAGATCCCGTTGACGGCGAGAAAAATGAAGAGGATCAGGATGAGGCCGATGTAGTGATTCAGCCGCAGAATCCGCCTGCTGGAGGTGTGGGTGAAAACCGGGGGTGGGGTCGGGGTGGAGGATGGGGCCATTGCGGTCGGAATCTTTTGAAGGTTAGGCTTTGATCCGTTTGGCGGCCAGGACCCGCTGGGTCAGCGCCAGGAACAGGGCTGTGGACGAGAGATACCAGACGGCCACCCGCGAATCAAAAATACCGTCGGCGAAGGTTTCCATGTGGCGGCGGGCGGAGAAGATGTTGACCAGATCGGCCACCTCGGTCGAGTTGTTGAAGAAGACGACGAAGCTGGCGATGAACAGTCCGATGATGATGGCGAAGGACAGGAAGGCCGCGACCGCCTGGCTGCGGCTGAGGGAGGACGCATAGAGACCGATTGCGGTGTAAAGCATGCCCAGGAAAACCACCATCAGGTAGCAGAGCAGGGTGGAACCCCAGGAAATCGGCACGGCGTGGTGGGTGATGCTCTGGAAGATGCCGAGGAAGAGGGCCGTCGGGGTCCAGAGAACGGCAAAGAAGCCAAGCGCGCCGAAAAATTTGGAAAGAATGACATCCCAGTCGGTCACCGGAGCCGTCATCAGGAGCTCGATCGTGCCGGCACGGTATTCCTCGGAAAACAGACGCATGGTCAGGATCGGGGCCAGCGGGATGACACAGAACCAGAAAAACGGGATGAGGAAGAAGATCTGGATGATGGTGTAGTTGGGCACACCCCGTTCGATGAAGCTGACGCAGAAGTAGAACAAGCCGGCATTGATGAAGGTGAGGCAGAAAAAGACCACATAGGCCAGTGGCGAGAGCAGGAAGGCCCCGAATTCCCGTTGCAATAAAACCCAGAATGCGCGTGTCATGGTTTGGTCCCGGTCGGTATGGAAGTTGGAGTCATTGTTGGGTCAGCTCGACGAACACGTCTTCCAGTGTCGCCTTGCCACGGCGGAATTCCCGCAGGGGCCATTTTTCATTTTTGACCAATTGGTCCGCTGCCTCGCGGGCGTCTTCCCCGGGCCGGGCCAGGCACTCCAGGGTGAGCCAGCCATCGGCTTCGGCGTGCACCTGCACATCGGATACCGGGGCCAGTTCCTTGATTTTTTTGACGGCGATCTCGCGTTCGGCCCGGACTTCCAGGAAGAGCGAGGCGGTGTGGACCATTTTGGCCAGGTTTTCCAGGGTATCCGAAGCCTCGATGCGCCCCCGGTTGATGATGACCGCGCGGTCGCAGATCATTTCAACCTCGGGAAGGATATGGGTTGAGAGCAGGATGGTGTGTTCTTTGCCCAGCGACTTGATCAAGTCGCGCACGCTGCGGATCTGATTGGGGTCCAGACCCGCGGTGGGCTCGTCGAGGATGAGCAACTCGGGATCATGGACCAGCGCGTCGGCCAGTCCCACCCTCTGGCGGTAACCGCGCGAGAGATTACCGATCATCTTGGCGGACACGCTGTCGACACCGCACTTTTCCATGACCAGGGGCACCCGGCTGCGTGTTTTGCGCCGGTCCAGACCCTTGAGGGCGGCCCGGTATTCCAGGAATTCACGCACACGCATTTCCGGGTAAAGGGGTACGTTTTCCGGCATGTAGCCGGTCTTGCGCCGCACTTGGAGCGATTCATTCAGAAGGTCGTGGCCGGCGATGCGCACGTCACCCGAAGTGGCGGGCAGGTAGCCCGTCAGGATCCTCATGGTGGTGCTTTTCCCGGCCCCGTTGGGCCCGAGGAACCCGACAATTTCCCCCCGTTTCACGTGGAAGCTGATGCCTTTGACGGCCTCCACACCGGCGTAGCGTTTGCGCAAATCTTTAACTTCTATCATAGCCCTCGAATGCGTGAAAATTTATGGATTTAAGGGATATTGTCAAGGGGTCCGGCCGGAATCATCCACGACGCACCAGTAAATCGGCTCGACAGCATCCCATTCCTCCGGTTTGCTCGCCGCCTTGGAATGAAAATCATCGCGGTGGCCAACCAGAAGGGCGGAGTCGGCAAAACGACCACCGCAGTCAACCTCTCGGCCGCACTCGCGGAAATGGGACGGAAAACCCTCCTGGTCGACTTGGACCCGCAGGCCAATGCCACCAGCGGCGTCGGCATGGAAGCGGTTCCGGGCGGCAGTCTCTATCTGCCCCTCATCGGTCAGGGCCAGGCCCCGGAAAAAGTCGTTGCGACTCCCTACGCCAACCTGAGCCTGATTCCCGCCGAACTCGACCTCGCCGGATGCGAAGTGGAAATCGCCCGCTTGGAGAACCCGCTTTCCCGCATGGCGGAAGTCCTGGAACCGCTCAAAAGCGGACACCTCTTCGACCACATCATCCTCGATTGCCCGCCTTCGCTCGGCATCCTGATGACCAGCGCCCTCGCCGCCGCCGACGGACTCCTCATTCCGGTGCAGTGCGAATTCTTCGCCCTCGACGGCATCAGCAAGATCTCGGGCCTGGTCGAACGCCTACGCACCGGCGGTGTAAACCCCCGCTTGGAAATCACCGGGGTGGTCATGACCATGTTCGACGCCCGCACCCGTCTCAGCCAGCAGGTTGTGACCGAACTCCAGTCGCATTTCGGCGACAAACTCTTCCGCACCATCGTCCCGCGATCGATCCGGCTCGGGGAGGCCCCCAGTTTCGGCAAGCCGGTTTTGGACTACGATCCGACAGGTGCGGGGGCCCAGTCTTACAGGCAACTGGCGAAAGAATTTGTGGACCGGGTGCCTGTGGCCTGATAGTGTCCCGGCAAGAAAAATCCCCTAAAACCGACATCTGCGCCCGGCGGGAGTCGAACCCACAACCTCTGCCTTCGGAGGGCAGCGCTCTATCCAGTTGAGCTACGGGCGCTTGGTGGAGGGAAAGGATGCCGCCACCATGCCCTTTCGATCAAGAACAATGATGTTGACGGTAGTCCTGTTGCTTCTGCTTCCCGGGGCAAACAAGGGATGGGCTTCCCCCCGCGCACGGGAGTTGGACCTGGAACAAGCTCTGGTCATAGCTGGATCGGACGAATTGGACCTTTCCGGCCTCCACCTCCGCAACGGCAAACTCCTGACCGTATCCGACAAGGTCGACGATGTGGTCTACGAGGTGGCCCACGACGGGCAAAAGGCCTGGCTCAAAGTCCACCGCCGTTTCAAGCCCCCAGTGCCGTCCGGCGGGAAGTTGGATTGGGAGGCCATCCAGTCCGGCCCGGACGGATCAATCTATCTGGCCAGTGAGAAGTTCGGCCGGGTCGCCACCTTGGCCCCCAAAGCCCGCCAAGCTGTCTGGTCGACTCCATCCACCAACGTCGGCGGCATCTCCGATCCGTCCGCGGGGGTCGAAGGACTGGCCTTGTTGGAGGACCATAAACTCTTGTTGGCCAAGGAGCGCGAACCGCGCGGGCTGGTGCTCTGCACTCCCGCCAAGGATACACCGGAGTCTTTCAAATGGATTCCCCTCACCTCGACCCAGTATCCCCTGCCTCCGGAGCGACAGGCGGACTTTGCCGATCTTCATCAGGAATCCGGGAGGGTGTTCGCCCTCTCCCGCAATGCGGAAATGATCGTCGAGCTGATCCGCAAAAAGGGCGTCTGGAAAGAGGGAAAGGGCTGGTCATTCGCCCGCGCCGTCCGGGATCCCCGCCACGCCTACCTGGCTTCGAAGTTCGGGCAGGCCGAAGGTCTCACCATGGATGCGAGCAGGATCTACCTCGTCATCGACAACAACCGCAGCGGTCGCGCCGCCGATTCGAAGGACCGCCGCTCCACGCTCTTCGTTTTCACCCGGCCTTCCTTGTAACATGCGATGACCCTTCTTCCCACCCGCGAAAGAGGCTAAAAACGCGTAAGGGTGAATGCCAAACAAGGGTATGCTTCGCGGGTTTATCAATCGTCCTTCCTTTCCCTCTTTTTGCCTAATGTCGTGTGTTTCGCCGGCCATGCCTGCACCGGGTTATCTTTCCTTTCGACAAGCTGATCCCGCGAAGGAATAGTGTCGCATGCCCAAACCCTTCCGCCCCGATGGCCGCCGCCCCGACCAACTCCGCCCTTGGACTTATCAGTGGGACGTCGCCCCCAATTGCTCCGGCTCCATCCTCGTCTCCTGCGGCAAAACCCAGGTCATCTGCGCCGCCAGCCTGGAAGAGGATGTGCCCCGCTGGAAAAAAGCCCAGAAGGTTCCCGGCGGTTGGCTCACCGCGGAGTATTCCATGCTCCCCTACTCCACCCCGGATCGGAAACCCCGCGACATCTCCAAGGGTAAAATCGACGGACGCAGCCAGGAAATCCAGCGCCTCATCGGCCGCTCCATGCGCGCCGCCGTCGACCTAGACCTCCTCGGTGAGCGCACCCTCTGGATCGATTGCGATGTGCTCGCCGCCGATGGAGGCACCCGCACCACCGCCATCACGGGCGCTTTCCTGGCCGCCAAACTGGCCATCCATCGCCTCCAGAAAAAAGGACTGATCAAAAAGAGCCCGCTCAAGGAACCGGTCGCCGCCACCAGCATCGGCCTCTACCGTAAGCGGGTCATCCTCGATTTGTGCTATTTGGAAGACCGCGACGCCGAAGCCGACATGAATGTCGTCATGACCGCTTCCGGCCAGTTGGTCGAAGTCCAGGCTTCGGGCGAAGAAGCCACCTTCAGCCCGGCTGAATTCGGCAAAATGTTGAAAGTCGCCGCCAAAGGTGTGCGCGAACTCCTCGCCTTCCAAGAAGCCGCCTGGCGCAAACGGCCCAAAGATTAGTTTTGTTTCCAGTTTCCAGTTTACCCGTTCTGAATGGTGATATGGTCCGTCTCAGGCGGATTGGCCCTTGGGATTTTAAGCCACTTCCTCATTTCAGGTTTCCCGTTTCAGGTTTCAGGTTTCGAATCCACCCCCCTGCCTTGCTCCGTTAACTTTGTTACCTTCTGTTTGTTGTCCCGTTGGTTACCATTGACGGTTTCCCCGGTCATCGCCATACAGGAGGAACCATGTCCGGATTCGATCGTCCCGCCCTCCCTGCCACCGGCTGGGTCAGCCTCCTCAAGCCTGAGGACCGCGACCTTCTTGCCAGTTACGGCGAGTTCATCGGCGTCCACCCCGATCACGACATGATCCGGCAGGGCGACAACCAGAACCACGTCTTTTTCGTCATTTCCGGCAAGTTGGAAGTGCGCAAACAGGGACTTCAGGACGACATCATTGTCGGCGTCATCGGAGCGGACGAATCCATCGGAGAATTGGCCATCTTCGACCCCTCCCCGGCCAGTGCCAGCGTCCGAGCCCTCGAATTCTCCCAAGTCTGGAAAATCGACCGCGATTCGCTTTTCAGCTTCATCCAGGACAGCCCTGTCGCGGGAAACACCATTCTGCTGGGCCTCTGCGAGATCCTCAGTCGCCGTCTCCGCGAAGCCAGTTCCCGGCTGGTGGACGCCAAAACCGGCTTCAGCGCCTGAACTTCGGGCTCTGCCCCGGATTTTCCCGCTTCAACCGGGGTCTACTCCCCCACTCCGCCCCCGGAATTGCTTGCCATTAATCACCATCATCCCTTTACTATTTACCACTCTTTACCCATTCCCTTTATGGCCAAAAACAAACCCTCCAAAAAAGTCGCCAAAGTCTCCAAAAAGCCCCTGGCGAAAAAAACCCCGAAACCCACCGCCAAGAAATCCGCCCCAGCGTCCAAGTTCCCCAAGGACAAATACGTTTACACCTGGGGCAACGGCAAAGCCGACGGCAACGGCACCATGAAGCCCCTCCTCGGCGGCAAGGGCGCGAACCTCGCGGAAATGACCCGCATCGGCCTTCCTGTTCCTCCCGGCTTCACCATCACCACCGAAGTCTGCACCTACTTTTACGCTAACAAGCGCACCTACCCCAAGGTTCTCCAGGCCCAGATGGAAGCCGGCGTGGCCAACATGGAAAAAATCATGGGTTGCAAGTTCGGCGACTCCAACGGCATGCCCCTCCTGGTCGCCGTCCGCTCCGGCGCGCGCGACTCCATGCCGGGCATGATGGACACCATCCTCAACCTCGGCCTCAATGACCAGACCGTCCTCTCCCTCGCCAAAGCGACCCGGAACGAACGTTTTGCCTGGGATTGTTACCGCCGCTTCGTCCAGATGTACGGCGACGTCGTCCTCGGCGTGCAAAAGCGCGAAGGCGAAGATCACGAGCCCTTCGAAACCATCATCCACGAATACAAACACGAAGTGTACCACCGCGACCTCGTCGACTCCGACCTGACCGCCGCCGACCAGCAGGAACTGGTCAAACGCTTCAAGGCCCTCGTCAAGGACCGCACGGGCAAAAACTTCCCCGTCAGTCCCTGGGACCAGCTCCGCGGTGCCGCCGGTGCCGTCTTCGGCTCCTGGATGAACGACCGCGCCATCGTCTACCGCCGCAAATACAATATCCCCAGCGAATGGGGCACCGCCGTCAACGTCCAGGCCATGGTCTACGGCAACACCGGTGAAGCCTCCGGATCCGGCGTCGCCTTCACCCGCAACCCGGCCAATGGCATCAACGAATTCTACGGCGAATTCCTCGTCAACGCCCAGGGCGAAGACGTCGTGGCCGGTGTCCGCACCCCCGAGCCGGTGGCCAAACTCAAGGAAGTCATGCCCAAGTCCTACGAGGAACTCCTCAAGGTCCGCAAGACACTGGAGAAGCATTTCAAGGACGTCCAGGACGTTGAGTTCACCATCCAGGACGGCAAACTCTTCATGCTCCAGACCCGCAACGGCAAGCGCACCGCCATGGCCGCGCTCAAGTTCTCCATGGACATGGTCAAAGAGAAGCTCATCGACTGGAAGACCGCCATCCACCGCAATCCGGCCGACCAGCTCGACCAGCTCCTCGCCCCGGTCTTCGACCTGAACGAGATCAAGAAAGCCAACGCCATCGCCACCGGCCTTCCCGCCGGCCCCGGTGCCGCCTCCGGCAAGATCTACCTCAACGCGGACCGCGCCGTCGTCGCCGCTGAAAAAGGCGAAAAAGTCCTCCTCGTCCGCGTCGAAACCTCCCCGGAAGACCTCCGCGGGATGATCGCCGCCGAAGGCATCCTCACCGCCCGCGGCGGGGTCTCCTCCCACGCCGCCCTCGTCGCCCGCCAGATGGGCAAGGTCTGCATCTGCGGTGCCGCCGCCCTGGAAATCAACTACGACGCCAAGACGGTCTCCGTCGGAGGCCAGGTCTTCAAGGAAGGCGACTTCCTCTCGATTGACGGCACTTCCGGCACGGTCTACGGCGGCGAAATCAAAACCGCCCCCTCGGAAATCATCGCCGGCCTCATCGATGGCGACAAGGAAGCCCAGGCCACCGAGAAATTCAAGAGCTTCAAGCAGCTCATGGATTGGTGCGCCAAGGTCTCCAAACTCGAAGTCCGCACCAACGCCGACTCCCCCGAGCAGGTCCGCAACGCCCTCGCCTTCGGCGCCACCGGCATCGGCCTCACCCGCACCGAACACATGTTCTTCGAGGGTGACCGCATCGACGCCATGCGCGAAATGATCCTGGCCGACAGCCTCCCGGCCCGCGAAGCCGCCCTGGCCAAGCTCCTCCCCTATCAACGGGATGACTTCTTCGGCATCTTCAAGGAACTCAAAGGCTATCCCGCCACCATCCGCTTCCTCGACCCGCCGCTGCATGAATTCCTTCCCCACTCGAAGGAACAACAGATGGACCTGGCCCGCAAGTTGGGCATTTCCGTCGAGAAGATCATGGCCCGCGTCCATGAACTCCACGAGTTCAACCCCATGCTCGGTTTCCGCGGCTGCCGCCTCGGCATCAAGTATCCGGAAATCACCCGCATGCAGGCCCGCGCCGTCTTCGAAGCCGCTGCCGATGCCCAGAAGGCCGGCATCAAGGCCAAGCCCGAAGTCATGATCCCGCTCGTCGGCTTCAAGAAGGAACTCGACCTCCAGGTCGCCATCGTTCATGAAGTCGCCGCCGCCGTGCAGAAGGAAAAAGGCGTCAAACTCAGCTACCTCGTCGGCACCATGATCGAAGTCCCCCGCGGGGCCGTCACGGCCGACCAGATCGCCCAGACCGCCGAATTCTTCAGCTTCGGCACCAACGACCTCACCCAGACCACCCTCGGCATGAGCCGCGACGACTCCGGCAGCTTCCTCCCCGCCTACGCGGAAGAGGAAATCGTGAAGAAGAACCCCTTCGCCACGATCGACCAGAGCGGTGTTGGTGCCCTGATGGAAATCGCAGCCGCCAAGGGCCGGACCACCCGTCCCGGCATCAAGCTCGGCATCTGCGGCGAACACGGCGGCGATCCCGACTCCGTCAAGTTCTGCCACAAGCTCGGCCTGACCTACGTCAGCTGCAGCCCGTTCCGTGTGCCCGTCGCAAGACTGGCCGCCGCACAGGCCGCATTGGCCTGATCGGTCGACTCGATTGATTCATTCCTTAAAAGGGGAGCCCACCAGGCTCCCCTTTTTTTTGCGGGAGGGAATCACCCCTTCACAGCCCAGCGGAGCTTGGCCGGCTTGGCGCGTGGATTCAGGTGGCATTCACCGGGCATCGGCCGGATGACATTCGCCGCGATCTCGCGGTAGATCCCCCGCTCCAGACCCTCGGCCAGGGCTTTTTTGACCCGGCGGTCCTCGCCGGAGTGGAAGGACAGGATGACCACGCGTCCGCCGGGCTTCAGACAGGTCGGCAGTTGGTGGAGAAACGCATCCAGTGCGGTCAATTCTTCGTTCACCCGGATGCGCAGGGCCTGGAAAAAACGGCGCACGGTCAGATTTTGTTCCTCCTCCCCCACCCTGCCCAAAGTGATGCGGATGGCCGCGGCCAGGGCCGTGGTGGTCTCATACTTGCGGCCGGCCAGTCGGAGTGCCAGATCCGTGGCCCGGGGCTCATCCGCATCTTCACGCAGGATGGCCGCCAGCTCGTCTGGACCCATTCGCTCCAATACCTCGGAAGCGGGGATTCCCTTTTGTGGGTTCATGCGCATGTCGAGCGGGCCGTGGTGCTTGACGGAAAAAACCCGCTCCGGGGTGTCGAGCTGCATGGAGGAAACGCCCAAGTCCGCCAGGATTCCATCGACGCCAACCAGGCCACGGTCGGCCAGCACACGGCTGATCCCGGCGTAATTCGCGCGCTCGACCTGGAAGACATCGGCACCGAAACCAGCCTCACGCAGCCTCGCCTCGGTGCGGGGTTGCTCGATCGGATCGACGTCCACTCCGATCAGGCATCCACCGGGGACCAACCGGGGAAGGATGCGCGCGGCGTGGCCTCCGTAACCCAGGGTGGCATCCAGCATGATTTCACCCGGCTTCGGATCGAGCCGTAGCAGGACTTCATCCACCAGGATGGGGAGATGCGAACCCGCCGGGGTCTTGCCCGAGGCCACCACCTTGGCCACCGTTTCCGGGTATTTCTCCGGATTCAGTTCCTTGTACTTTTCGGCAAATTTGCGCGGATGCGTTCCGGAATAGCGAACCCGTCGCTTGTGCGGGATGGGGGCGTTTGCCGGATCACTCATGGAAAAAAGTAACGTGAAGGGCCGCGCTGGAAGCGGACGCCCCGTCCTTCAAAGTTCATTGTATTTCTTGTTCGATCCCCGGGCCTTGGCCACCGGGTAGCGTTCTTCATTCCGTGCGAGTTTCGCGCGCATCGCCTCGGCCAGGTTGATCTCGCAGTCCCGCGCCATCTCGAAAAGCAGGATGGCGATGTCGGCCATTTCCGAGGCCAGTTCCGGCCGGCGGTCGGCCACCCGACGGTGCGATTGTTCGTGATCCTGCCAGACAAAATGCTGGAGCAATTCTCCCGCCTCGGCCGTGAGGGCCACCGCCATTTCCTTCGGATTGTGGAACTGCTTCCAGTCCCGGGCATCACGGAAGGAGACGATCTCCCGGGTCAGGGCGTCGATGGAATCGTTCATACCGCCAACGTGCCCGACCCCGGGTGAATTGTCTACCCAAGAGCCTATCCGGATAACCCCGGTCAGTCGGAGGCCAGCCGGATCCAGACTTCGTTGCGCCGGAACCAAACCGGAATCCAGGGCGGGTCGTAGTAGGCGAAAAGGGGGCCGGACTGTGCCACAAGTTTCTTTTGGATCATCCAATCCTGCAACAAAGCCCCCGCCTTGGCTTCATTCTTCGCGCTGCGCCCCCCGGAGTACCGATAAACGGCGAACTTGCCCGCCGGCATGGTCGCGAGGCTCAGGGTGGGATCACCGGGAGCGGGAACGGAACGGGAATCCATGTCGTGCGGCATGATGAAGCTCATGCTTCCAGATTCCCCGTCGTTCTCGATCAACACCGGGGCCGTCATGGCGATTTTCTTCGAGTCCTTGTTTCTGCCGCTGATGAACCCAAACAACTTGCCAAAACCGGCATCGTCCTTCCGGGCGCTCATCGGTGCACGGACCAGGGTCAACGCCCCATATTGGCGGATTTCAAACTTGCCCTCCGTTTGAAGGATGGTGGTTGGAGGTGTGGGGGTCGAGGCCATGGCGAAAGAAGCAAAAAAAACGGCCGCACAATAAGCCAAGGAGATTCCGCATACGGCCCTTGCGCTGGCCTTGGGCAGCAGAATCACCGGCCCTGGCCACTGCCAATTCCACTGCATAAAACCACTCTACTTGTGTACTAGCAAAAGGACAACCCCTTTGCAGGGCATCCCAACCGTTCAGCCCCGGTTTCCCGGCCCCGGATGATTCTGGGCCATTGCGCCGACGCCAAAGCGCGGTAGAACAATATGATGTCGGAAGCCGGTTTCATCCAAGTCCGCGGTGCGGAACAAAACAACCTCCGCCAACTCGACCTCGACCTACCCCTCAACCGCTTCATCGTCGTCACCGGTGTCAGCGGCTCCGGCAAGTCCTCCCTTGCCTTCGACACCCTTTATGCCGAAGGCCAGCGCCGCTACGCCGAAACCTTCAGCCCCTACACCCGCCAGTTCCTCGAACGCATGGACAAACCCCTTGTGCGCGAAATCCGCGGCATCCCCCCCGCCATCGCCATCGCCCAGGCCAATGCCGTCCGCACGTCCCGCAGCACCGTCGGCACCATGACCGAGATCGCCGACTACCTCAAACTCCTCTTCCCGGCCATCGCGCAACTCCACGATCCCGACACCGGCGAGATCATCCGCCCCTGGTCCCCGGAACAGGTCGCCGACGAAATCATCCGTCTCCACCCCGGCCTGCAAATCGATGTCCTCTTCGAACTCGGATTCCCGGGAAAAACGCCGTGGAAGGAAGTGGCCCGCTTCATCGCCGCCCAGGGCTTCACCCGCATCCTCCTCGGCGGGGCCCTCATCCGCCTCGATGATCCCGGAACCCCGGACCTCAAAACCGGTCTTTCCGGCAAGGGCAAATCCTCCCGGTTGACCCTGCACGTCCTGGTGGATCGCATCCGGGCGGAAAAAGCCCAGAGAAACCGGCTCGCCGAGGCCGTCACCGCCGCCTTCGAATTCGGCAAGGGCATCGTCTCCCTCCACCCGGAGAAAAGCAAAGCCCCACTGAAGTTTGCCCGCCACCATGTCTCGCACCAAACCGGTCGCACCTTCACCGAACCCACCCCGGCCCTCTTCACCTTCAACAATCCCGTCGGCGCCTGTCCCGTTTGCCGCGGCTTCGGGCGCACCATCGAGATCGACTACCATCTTGCCCTCCCCGACCGCAACCTCTCCATCGGCGAAGGCGTGGTCAAGCCCTTCCAAACAGAAAGCAACGCCCCCTGCCAGAAGGACCTCATCAAGGCCTGCCGGAAGCAAAAAATCCCCACCGACGTCCCCTTCTGCAAACTGACCCGCGCACAGCAGGACTTTGTCATCCACGGCGAATCCCGTCCGGGCAAGTCCGCCGCCGATGCTTGGGAAAACGGCAAGTGGTACGGCGTCAAAGGCTTTTTCCAATGGCTGGAAAGCCGCACCTACAAAATGCACGTCCGTGTCCTCCTGGCCCGCTACCGTGCCTATCAAACTTGTCCCGCTTGTCTGGGCGGTCGTTTCCAACCGGAAACCCTCCTCTGGAAGGTCCAGGGCAAAACCCTC
This sequence comes from Candidatus Methylacidiphilales bacterium, assembly GCA_033875315.1. Lineage (NCBI taxonomy): Bacteria > Pseudomonadati > Verrucomicrobiota > Methylacidiphilae > Methylacidiphilales > Methylacidiphilales bacterium. The sequence goes on along the minus strand of JANRJG010000013.1, from coordinate 13,801 downwards.
CCCGAACTCAACGCCCTCCCCGCGGACAAGCTTGCCGCCTTCCTCGCCACCGTCACCGTCCGCGACGAATCCGCCCGCCAAGTCCTGCAGCAGATCCGCTCGCGGGTGAATTACCTCGTCGATGTCGGGCTCGACTACATCAGCCTCAACCGCTCCACCCGCACCCTCTCCGGGGGTGAAACCCAGCGCGTCAACCTCACCACCTGCCTCGGCACCTCCCTCCACGGCACGCTCTTCGTCCTCGACGAACCCAGCATCGGCCTCCACCCGCGTGACACCGACCGCCTCATCCGCGTCCTCCAGGGCCTGCGCGACCTCGGCAATACCGTGCTGGTCGTCGAACACGACGAGTCCGTCATGCGCGCCGCCGACTGGATCCTCGAACTCGGCCCCGGTCGTGGCCGAGGGGGCGGCGCGCTGGTTTACCAGGGACCCGGCGCCCAAATCACCGGGGCAAAGGGCAGCCTGACAGGCGCCTACCTCTCCGGGGCCAAATGCATCGAGCTGCCGGCTAGTCGTCGCCCGCTCGACACCTGCGACTGGCTGGCCTTCACCGGCGCCTCCAAGCACAACCTTCAGAAGGTCGATTTCAAGGTCCCCCTCCGCACCTTCACCGCCATCACCGGCGTCAGCGGCTCGGGCAAGAGCACCCTCGTCCACGAAATCATCCACAAACACCTGGCCCTCGCCCTCAACCGTCCGGTTAGCGAACCCGGACAGTTGGAAAGACTGGAGGGCGCGAAAGCCTTGGCCGACGTCCTCATCGTGGACCAAAGCCCCCTCACTTCCACCCCACGCTCCACCCCCCTTCTTTACACCGGCTGCTACGACGCCGTGCGGGAATTGTTCTCCATGAGTCCCGACGCCCGGCTGGCCGGACTCAACGCCTCCGCCTTCTCCTTCAACGCCGGCACCGGCCGCTGCCCCCGTTGCCATGGCACCGGCTATGAACAAATCTCCATGCAGTTCCTTTCCGACGTCTTCGTCCTCTGTCCATCTTGTGAGGGGAAACGATTCCAGAGCCATGTCCTCGCTGTCCGCTACCGCGGAAAATCCATCGCCGACATCCTGGATCTGACCGTGCAGGACGCCCTGGCCTTTTTCGACCCCATGGCCGAAGGCATCGAGGGCAAGGCCGTCACCCTCCACACCCGCATCCACGCCGCCCTCGACCTCCTCCGCCAGGTCGGCCTCGGCTACCTCACCCTCGGCCACCCCCTCAACAAACTCTCCGGCGGTGAATCCCAACGCCTCAAGCTCGTTTCCCACCTCCTCGATTCCCCTGACAGTCGCTCTTCCACGGCCAAAAGCCAACGGCCAGCAGCCAACAGCCCCCTCCCCAAATCCAAAGTCATCATCCTCGACGAACCCACCACCGGCCTGCACTTCGACGACATCCGCATGCTCCTCGTCGTGTTACAAAACCTGGTCGAACAGGGCCACACGCTGCTCGTCATCGAACACCACCTCGACGTCATCAAATGCGCCGACTACGTCCTCGACCTGGGCCCGGAAGCCGGTGAAGCCGGGGGGCGTCTCGTCGCCGCCGGCACACCCGAACAAATCGCCCGCACCAAAGGCTCCCACACCGGCGCCCTCCTCGCCCCCTTGCTGGGGAATACAAAAAATGGATTGCGCAAGGCCCGGGCGACTTCCTCGAAAATCGGCATTTCCCAATCAGAAATCAAAATTCATAAATCAAAAATCCCGCCCGCGATCCGCGTGCGGGGTGCCCGCCACCACAACCTCAAGAACATCAGCCTCGACATCCCCCGCGACCAGATGGTTGTCGTCACCGGTCTCTCCGGCTCCGGCAAAAGTTCCCTCGCCTTCGACCTGCTCTTCGCCGAGGGCCAGCGCCGATACCTCGACTGCCTCAACGCCTATGCGCGGCAGTTCGTCGAACAGATGGAAAAGCCCGACGTCGATTCCATCACCGGCATCCCGCCCGCCGTGGCCATCGAACAACGCACCACCCGCGGCGGGGCCAAAAGCACCGTAGCCACCGTGACGGAGATGTACCACTTCCTCCGCCTCCTCTACGCCAAGCTCGGCGTCCAGCACGACCCCGAGAGCGGCGAGGCCGCCATCCAGCAAACCCCGGCCGAAATCACCACCCGCCTCCGCGCCCTCTTGAAAAAAGGCGAACTCTCGCTCGTCGCCCCCCTCGTCCGCGGTCGCAAGGGGATCTACACCGAGGTCGCCGAATGGGCGGTCAAGAAGGGCTATCCCTACCTCCGCGCTGACGGCCAGTGGGTCGAACCCGCCAAGTTCAAGGCCCTTGACCGCTACCGCGAACACAACCTCGACGTCATTCTCGGCAACATCGCCGCCGATCAAACCAATCTGGAAGCCCGCATCAACGAGGCCCTCGACCTCGGCAAAGGCGCCTTCACCGTCCTCGACAACTCCGGGAAAGAAACCCTCTTCAGCACCGCCCGCTACTGCCCGGAAAGCGGACGCTCCTTCGACGATCTCGACCCGCGCCTCTTTTCCTACAACAGCCCGCACGGCTGGTGTCCCGCCTGCCATGGCTTCGGCACCGTCGCGCGTGTCCATCTCGACCCCTCTCTTTCCGAGTCCGAGAAGGAACAGGAAATGGAAAAAGCCCGCGAGTGGATCGACCCGGCCGACCAGCAAACCTGCCCCGATTGCCAGGGCAGCCGCCTCAACCCCGTGGCCCGCGCCGTCCGCTTCCACGGCCGGCCCGTCCCCGAAATCAACCGCCTCACCGTCATCGAATTCCAGCGCTTCTTCCAATCGATCAAATGGACGGCCCGCGAAAAAGCCATCGCCCGCGACGTCCTCCCTGAGATCGAACAACGCCTGGCCTTCCTCCAGCAGGTCGGCCTCGATTACCTCAACCTCGACCGACCCGCCCCCTCACTTTCCGGTGGCGAGTCCCAACGCATCCGCCTCGCCGCCCAGCTCGGCTCCAACCTCCAGGGCGTGCTCTACGTCCTCGACGAACCCACCATCGGCCTCCACCCCCGGGACAACGAGGAACTCATCGGCATGCTCCGCGCCCTCCAGCAGCGCGGGAATTCCCTCCTCATCGTCGAGCACGACGAGGACACCATGCGCGCCGCCGACCACATCATCGACCTCGGTCCCGGCGCCGGCATCCACGGCGGCGAAATCATGGCCCAGGGCACCTGGGCCGAGATCACCCGCAACAAAGCCTCCCTCACCGGCAAGCTCCTGGGCGAGCGGATGAAGCACCCGCTGCACGGAAAACGCCGCCCGGCCCCGCCCGCCGACCAATGGCTCCGCGTCTCCGGCGCCCGTGCCCACAACCTCCGCGGCATCGACCTCGCCATCCCCCAGGGACGGTTGACCGTGCTCTGCGGCGTCAGCGGCGCCGGTAAAAGCACTTCGCTCCGCCGCATCCTCCTTCCCGCCGTCCAGGACACCCTCGCCCATCCCAAACGCAAATCCAGGATCGACCGGCCCTACGACAACGTCACCGGCGCCGACGCCTTCGCCAAGGTCGTGGAAGTCGACCAATCCCCCATCGGCAAGACCTCCCGCTCCACCGTCTGCACCTACCTCGGCATCATGGACCACCTGCGCAAACTCTTTGCCCAGCTCCCCATGGCCCGAGTGCGCGGCTTCACCGCCGGTCACTTTTCCTACAACAGCGGCCCCGGTCGCTGCCCCGCCTGCCAGGGCCAGGGCTTCATCAAGGTCGAAATGAACTTCCTCCCCGCCGCCGAGGTCCCCTGCGAAACCTGCCGCGGGCACCGCTGGACCGACGCCGTCCTTGAGACCGCCTACAAACACAAAAGCATCTTCGACGTCCTCAACCTCGGCATCGACGAAGCGGTGGAATTCTTCGACGGCCACCCCAACATCCGCACCCCGCTCCAACTCCTGCGCGAAACCGGCCTCGGCTACCTGAAACTCGGCCAGACCAGCCCCACCCTCTCCGGCGGCGAGGCCCAGCGCCTCAAGCTCGTGTCCGAACTCTCCGAATCCGTCCTCATCGACCAGCGCACCCGCCTCTCCGCCCGCTCCGCCTCACGCAAACCCTCCCTCTACCTCCTGGAAGAACCCACGGTCGGCCTACACCTGGCCGACGTCCGCCGACTCCTCGAAGTCCTCCACCGACTTGTCGAAGCGGGCCACACCGTGGTCGTCATCGAACACCACCTCGACGTCCTGGCCGAAGCCGACCACCTCATCGACCTCGGCCCAGAGGGCGGAGGCGGGGGCGGCACCATTGTCGCCCAAGGCACCCCAGAAGAAGTGGCCCAAGTCAAAGCCAGCCACACCGCCCGCTACCTCGCTCCGGTGTTGAAATAGGTCTTGGCTCTTGGTTATCAGCTTTCAGCTATCGGCCATCCGTCATCCGTAGCCAGTAGTCCACCCTCCCCGAGCGCGGCATCCTGCCCGGTCCTGTCTTTCTTGCCCGCTCCCCCTGAATCCAAAATCCAAAATCCAGAATCCTTTTATTCCTCAGGTTTCAATTTTCAGGTTTTATTTTCCGCGCTTCCTTCCTGCGTATTCTTCCGCATAAAGCCCCACGATTTAGGGGGGGAAATTCTCATCGACTACCGGCCCTGAGCCTTCCTAAGCTTGGCGCAATTTTCCATAAAGATTGATCTCATGCGTAAACTTCCCTCGCCTCCCGAAGAGTTCGACGAATCCACCTATCTGAGCGAGAATCACGATGTGCTCGCAGCCGTCAGCAAAGGGTTTTTTTCTTCCGGCTGGCATCACTACTTCGAATATGGAATTTTTGAAAACCGGCCTGGTGGACTGACGGGAAAAGCCCTCCTCCAAATTTCCTGCAATGGGCGGACAAATGAAGAGCCCATTCCACGGGCCTCGCGTGTGTGGGATTTCCTGAAAAGGAAACTTACCGCGTGGATTGGCAGCAACACAGCCAACCACCGACACATGAGCGATAGCGATGTGCTTTTGCAATGGTGTGATGAAAGTGCATCCGGTCCCCGTGCCGGATTGCCCGGCGTGGTCGTGTTCACCCATGAACTTTCCCGCACCGGAGCTCCCATGATCGCTCTCGGCTTGGTCCGCTGGCTGAGCACAAAATACCGCGTCATCGTTTTTTCGATAACTGGTGGAGCGCTTCATCATGAATTTGAAGCCGCTTCTGATCGGATCATCCTGCTTTCACAAGTTTCCAAGGCCGGGAATGAATCACTAGGCGAGCTTCTTTTCGCGTTACAAAAAAGGATTCCCTTACGCTATGCCATTGTGAATTCGATTGCGTGCAGCAATTGGATGAATCCCATCGTCGCCGCGGGTCTGCCCGTGCTGCTGCTGGTTCACGAGGAACCCGATGAATATCTCTCCTTTGTGAACATGCACGAGATGCTGACGCAGCCAGCGCGCATCATTTGCACCGGCAAAAAAACTGCCGAGCGCTGGCTGGCGACCAATCACCAATGGACCAAGCGCACCATTCACTGCCTGCCCCAATCTGTTCGCCAAATACCGTGTGGCCCACTTCCGGATTCCATCCAATCTTGGGGAAAGCCCATAAAGATAATCCTCGGCGTTGGAACAGTTGAACCCCGCAAAGGCGTGGATCGTTTCTTGGAATGTGCGGCATCCCTCGTGCAACTGAATCCTTCTTTCGACTTTCGCTTTGTCTGGGTGGGAAAAAGAACGCCCCCCGCTATACCCCCAGGTTATCAGTCCGTTTTGAAGAGAATCATCCAGGCCACCAATTTGGATGATCGCATCTGCTTTGTGGATGAAACCGAAGCCATCGGAGCCTTTTACGAACGGGCCGACCTCTTCTTTCTGTCCTCACTGGTCGACGTTGTTTCCTGTGTCGCCTTGGAAGCGATGTCGGTTGGAACCCCGGTGATTGCCTTTGATGAGAGCAGTGGTGTTGCGGATGAAATGAAAAAAAACCCGGCGTTACAATCCAACGTGGTTCCTTTCATGGCCACCCGCGCAGCTGCGGAAAGAATCCTGTATTTGTTGTCGAACCCGGAAACTTACGCGTCGAATGTTGCCGCATCCCGCCGTTTTTCCGCTGGATACCTGCCCGGGAAATTTGAGGCCTGTATCGATGCCTGGGGCAATGAAGCCGCTGAACTCAACGCCCGCGAGTTATCGTTCGTTGAACAAATCACCAAGGAATGCAGCTGCGACGCCCGTTACTTTCTTGGACGCCCTCCCAAAAATAACGATGAAGTTGATTGGTCCGCTCGAATCGCTGTGCGCTCAATCGCCGCGGGCGCCCTGATGCGCCGGATACAACCGGGCGTATTGCCCGTCAGTATCCTGAACCCATTCCGGGAAAAGGAGGAGGTGGAGATCACTTCCAGCGGAAATGCAGGCTCCATCGTCCTCGACGGCAAACAGACGCCTGGCAAGCGGCGGTATCGAAACGACGTTGCGGCGCATTGTCACTTCTACTTTCCACAGACCATTGAACCCATCTTCAAGGCGGCATGCCGCAATGAAACGACACTCGATTGGTGGATCTCCATCGGCGGCGACGTGACGGAATCGATGGTGCGCGAAACGGCCGACAGGCTCGGCATTTCAGGACTGCAGGCGGTGGATCGTGTGCCCAACCTGGGCCGGGACATCGGACCGATGATCGTTCATTTCCGCGAAGCGCTCAAATCATACGCGATCATCGGGCATTTCCACGGCAAAGAATCGAACCATTATTCTAACCGGAGATCGATTGAACAATGGAACCGGGTTTTGATCGAAAACACGCTCGGTGGCCAAACCGCCGCGATCGACCAAATTCTTGCCTTCTTCGACCGTGAGCCGGCCCTGGGGCTTGTCTTTCCTGACGATCCGTTATTGGATCGCTGGGCGGGCGACTGGCCCCGCGCGGCCCAACTCGCGGAGCAATTGAAAATCCCCATGGAAAACCCCCGTGGATTTGAATTTCCGGTGGGCAATATGTTTTGGGCACGCACCAAGGCCTTGGCACCGCTTTTGGATTTTCACTGGCAATGGGAAAATCTCCCCGTGGAACCTCTTTCCGCGGACGGCACAATGCTTCATTTGCTGGAACGACTCACTCCTTTCATTGTACGGGCAACCGGATATCATCACCGCACCACTACCGTCCCGGGAATCATGCAGTGCGCATAAAATGGAACAATCCACAGGCTATCATTGGTTGGATGCGGAATGATCAACATGACTGAACCACCCCCAGACTTTGATGAGGCGCTCTACCTAAAGCTCAATCCCGATGTTTCCGAGGCAGTCCATTCGGGACAATTTCAATCCGGCTGGCAACATTATGTTTGTTTTGGATCGGCCGAAAATCGTCCTGGGGTTCAAGCCCCTGGCCCATCGGGCGTTGATCCCTTCTGGGACCAGCTCTTGGGGGATGTCCTGCCGCCTCCTAGACTCAGAAAGCGGGTCCATGGAAACGCCGACATCATTTCATTCGAGCAGGTAGGAAAAATCGTAGCATTCGACATCGCCACAGCAGTTCCCACGCTGGGTCATGGAGGAAAACCGCAGTGCGTTCTTGATTTTGGCTGCGGTTGCGGCCGCGTTTTACGCCAGTTGCACAAACTAACCAGCACCCACCATTTTTATGGCTGCGACATCGATCCAGAAGCCATTGATTGGTGCCGAGCTCACTTGGGTCACCTCGCACAGTTCAACACCAACCCCATCCATCCGCCCCTGCCTTACGAGGACAACTTCTTCGACACCATTTTTTGCATTTCAATCTTCACACATCTGCCCGAAGAAATGGAACACCTCTGGCTTTCAGAACTGCGTCGTGTCACCAAGCCTGGCGGCCATGTTCTTCTGACCACACACCCCAAGGAGATGCTCGAATCATCGGTCTCCCCGGAAACCTATGCTGAATTCCTGCGCACGGGTTTCTTTTATCAGGCCGGAGCTGGAACTGATGGCCTCCCGGATTTCTACCAGGACTCTTTCCATACCGAGGGCTACATCAGGGATCAATGGAAGGAGCACTTCACGGTGGAGGCATTTATCCGGCGTGGCATCAATTTCTATCAGGATCTCATTCTCTGTAAAAAAGAACCGGACCCGAACACTGTCCGGTGAGCACCCGAGGAGATGCAGAACACCCGAATGCCGGCGGGTTTGTTCCTCTCACTGGCATCAATCCAAGCCATGGGACACCTGAAAATCGAATCAATTGTCTGCGCATCCGTCTGCCTTTGAATGCAGAGCACCTGCCGGGGCATCCTTAACTGGATCCATGCAGTTCACCGCGAAGCTCGCGAAGGCCGCGAAGTCGAAACAGTTGGCCATGATTAAAATACAGAACCATTGAACCGCATGGCCCCTGGATTCAGACTCACCAGTGGGTGATTGTAGTTTGTTACAGCCAAAACCCGTATGTCTTTGCGGACCTCGCGTTCTTCGTGGTAAGTCAACTGCATTGTTCCGGCTTAAGCTTAAGCTTAAACTTTCCCCTTAAACCGGGCCTCCCCGGCCCTCCCCAATTTCCCCTTCCCCCCCGTAGCAAAGCGAAGGTCACGCCGTAGCCCTGGGGCAGCCGGACGAAGGCGGACGCCCTTCATCCGCCATCCGCCATCAGATTTTCCCCTTCCCCTCTTCTGTCCAATCTCTAGACAAGACTCATGTTGAAGCGCGTCGGCGTCCTTACCTCAGGGGGTGACTCCCCCGGCATGAACCCCGCCATCCGGGCCGTCACCCGTGCCGGCCTCACCCGGGACATGGAAATCATCGGCATCGAGAACGGCTACCAGGGCATCTTCGACCGCCAGTTCATCAAACTCTCCTCCCTCGACGTCAGCGGCAAAAGCCGCGAATCCGGCACCTTCCTCGCCAGCACCCGCTGCAAACGGTTCTACACCGAGGAAGGCCAGCAGGAAGCGGTCAAGATCCTGCGCGAGGAAAAACTGGACGCCCTCGTCGTCATCGGGGGCGATGGCTCCCTCACCGGCGCGCAGAAACTGCATGCCCTCGGTTACCCCGTCATCGGCCTGCCCGGCACCATCGACAACGACCTTTACGGCACCGACATGGGCATCGGCGTCGACACCGCCCTCAACACCATCATCCACCTGGTCGACATGGTCAAAGCCACCGCCGCCTCCCACCGCCGTTGCTTCGTCATCGAGGTCATGGGACGCCATTGCGGTTACCTCGCCCTCATGAGCACCATCTCCACCGGTTCCCAAGTTGCCGTCATCCCCGAATACCGGGTCAACATGGAATCCATCATCACGGCCCTCACCCGGCGCATGGAGCGCAAACACAACAACTCCGTCGTCATCGTCGCCGAGGGCGTCTGCACCGGCCAGGAATTCATGAACCGCCTGAACAACGAGACCCAGGGCCGCCTGAACCAGGAAGTGCGCCTCACCGTCCTCGGCCACGTCCAGCGCGGCGGCGCCCCCACCCACTTCGACCGCCTCCTGGCCAGCCGCATGGGCGAATACGCCATCCTCGCCCTCGAACAGGGCGATGCTGGCACCATGGTCGCCCTCTCGCAGGGCAAGATGCAACTGCGCGACCTCGACCAGATCCTCGGCAAGAAAAAAGCCCTCCCTGCCGACGCCGTCCGCCTGGCCCGGAACCTCGGCATCGAAATCGGCGACGTCGTGGAATCGTAAGAAGATCGGTGTTGGCTATTCGCTATTAGCTCTTGGCTGTTAGCTCAAGTCTACCTCTAAAATCGTTAATGACGCCCCCCGTAGCAATGCGTAGGCCGCGCCATAGCTTCTAGCATAGCCGGGTCAGCTCTCAGTCGTCAGTCGTCAGTCGTCAGTCGTCAGTCGTCGTCCACCGTCCACCCGTAGCGCAGCGAAGGTCGCGCTGTAGTCCGGCAGCCGGACGAAGGCGGACGTCATCCGTCATCTGTCGTCCGTCCACTGCCCCCCGTTCCCTCTCGTTCTCTCCATCCCCATTCAAGTTTCCCGAAGGCCCCGTTGGGCAACGCCCTCACGGGGAGGTTTCAAATTTAAGCTTTTGGCTATTCGCTATCACCACCCATTCCCCTCGACATCGGCTAGGGTCGGTTGGTAATACTTCCTGGGAGCGATGAACTTCCCAAACTTCATGACCCAGGCCGACCCAAAGCCCCACTTCGCCGGCTCCACGCCGAGAGATTCCCACATGCGTCCCAGCCGCTCCGCAAAGGGTTCACCCGTCCTTTTTAAATCTGAATCCATCAAAACCTCCGGCAAGTTGACATTATGGCAATAGACAACCAGTTGTCTATTGCAAAATTCCCAACCTGCCATCTAATATACGTTCGGAATACATATGAACACATCAGTCATCCTCGTTTATTTGATCTCATCCAGTGTCACCCTGCTCAGCCTTTGGATCGCCTGGCGAGTTATGAAAGCCACTGAGTCTATGGCCCGGACGCTTGAAGGCATTAAGAACATATTAAAAGACAAGGAATAGGGGTACGCCGGAGGCGACATTGCCGACATGCCAAAATGATTTCACCCTGCCATAAAGAACTCCGAACAGGGCCGTCCAGCCAACCCGCGCCCGCGTCACGCCTCCTGCTTCCGCTTCGCTACGGCAGGAGTCGCGCCGCAGCCACGGGCGGCTGACGGCGGACGTTCGGAAAGCATGAATTTCTTCTCATCATGATCAGTAAACGCCATACAATTTCTATAAGTATCATGATTATATGGAGTGCGCTTATTACCATCTGGGCCGGCATGTTTTCATTCAGTTCGTTCGATACTAAATACGGTTGGCCTATTGCATATGTAGAAACAAAGCAAACTGTAACCAATTCAGGAATTGAGACATCTTCAATAGACGTTTCAGAATTTACTATTATCGGTGCTTGTCTACTTACAGGATTAGTTTTTTCCGTGGCCACTTATTACAGCATGAAATCAAAAGGATAATCCGAACCAGACCGTCGAGCCAACGCGCGAAACGCGCGTGGCACACGGTTGACGTTAGCCTGTTATGAAAAAACCTTTACCTCAAAATGTTATAAAGCGGCTAATTGATGAATTGGCGGCGCTTCCGCAGCACCCGAGAGTTCAAATTATAGTTACACATTGTTATTTGGAATTACTGGTTCATCAGCTTGCCTTACAGCGTTGCAAGAACTCAAAAAGAATCGCGGAAGGAGCCAGAGAGTTTACCCAATCTATAAAAGTGACGATGCTAAATGAGGCCGGAATAATATCTGACGAGGATGCAAAGTTTTTGCATTGGTTTAGACGTAAGAGAAATGATGCCGCACACGAGGTAGATTTCAAAATAACGAAGGAAGATCTTTCCGAGTTTAGAGGTTATACGGCCTCTGATCGTAAAACTCGTTTGGATGACCCCAAGCATTTGAGCTTACTATGCGCAGAAACCGTCATGGGTTTCTGGAATCACCACGTTCAAGTTTTTGCGCCACTCTTTGAGAAAAGACTATTCGAAAAACAAAATGGCTAACCAGTTCAGTCAGCCAACGAGCTACGCGCGCGGCTGCTGAAGGACGTTCGGCATAAGAAAATGCTTTTTATCTATCCAATGTGGGACTCAGAGAGTGAGCGCCTTGGAAAGCAGCAATGCTCACCAGCGGGATACGCGATCCATGTTACTGCCGATCTGATCGGTTTTGCAGGACTTCTTTTGTTGGTTGGGCTGATGGTCTATTTCCCAGCCACTTATTTGATTACCTCCTTACCGCGGCCCACATATTGGATTTTCCTCATGCCCTTTGCAGTCGGCATTCTCGGAGAACTTCTATTTTCATTTTCTTGGTGGCTCGCAAGACGGAAGGGCTTTACCTACGATGGCGCTACCCGCACAGCCAGTTGGAATGAAGACGGAAAAATGAGAACATACAAGTGGACAAAATAAGCCGAACCATCGCGTCCAGCCAACCCCACTCCGCCCGACACTTCGGCTGCGGAGCAGCCTCGGGTGCCCGGCTCCGGGGGTGGCTGACGCAGGGACGTTCGGTACAGAAATGAAAAGTATAGCGGCAATCCTACTTCTCTTATTTTTCGGAGGCTGCTCCCAAACGTCAAAAGAAGATGCACTCACCGAGCTCGCGCAGAAAAAGGGATATTGGAAGTTGGCGGGTGCCGATTCATTTTTGGATGGAGGATCCTACTGCCTGTCATTTATTTCTCCATACGGCCAGATTTTGCATATTTTCGTTTTACCTGACCGGGACAGAACAAATGGCGATTTAGTGTTCGAAGTCAGACGGGATTACAATGATAAGAATCCTATCGTCGTTTTTCCGAATAGTGAAATTGAAGAGCAGGTATTATGGCTGCTTCAGAATTATACGGAGAGGCCTCAGATTTTTATTTGGCGTGATTACGCGAACGCTATGGCATACTCTCTAAAACACAGAAATGAGGCTTTTCCCTTTGGAGAAAATTTTAAAAAAAGCAAACAGATTCAAGAAGCCGAACCACGCCATTGAGCCAAGGCGCTAACGCGCCTGGCACATGGCGGACGTTCGGCATACAAATGAAAAACCATCGCATATTCGATCCGATGCTTTGGACATTGTCAGTCCTGCTTGGCCCTGTCTTTGCGATCATTTCATGGAACGTAGTTTATGGAGTGTTCACGTCTTTTGTTGCTACCGAACACAGAAACGAAATGAATATGGGATTAGCGGGTGCCTTTTCCACCCTGATACTTCTGCTAACTAGTGCCCTCGTGGTTTATGGGCTAATTTCTCTGACGCTGTATTCCATGAGTCGCGATTCATCCTCACCGAACCACTGGATAAGGCAGCCCTACATAAATAGATTTTGGATTCATTCTGTCATTTGCTTGCTACTTGGCTTTGCCATTTCACTATGCCTTCGCCTTCTTTGAAAAAGAGCCGAACCAGACCATCCAGCCAACGCGCTGCGCGCGTCGGCTGATGGTTGACGTTAGCAAACACATGAATTATCTAATCAAGTTCTACTTCCTTTCGGCGCTGTTTGCATGCACGGCTATCGCTTTGCCGTTGCCAGAACCTGATTTGAAGTGGCTGGATCCCCACATAGGTCAATGCTTGAAAGATCAGGAGTCCGGCACTTGTACATTGCATCAGAGTAAGATGTATAAAAAACCAGTGGAAATAAGGTATGGATTATTTGATATCGACCCAATATGGGAAGTGGCGAGCATGACCAAATTCCCGCACGCAAGACAATGGGTAGGCGGCGGATGTGCGGTAGATACCGCAAAGACGACAATTATTTTTAGATGCAAATTATGTGAGAAAGCACGATTGAAATGGCTTCAAGATTTCCCGGGTTTCAAAGACAATTAAAAACAGCTAACCATCGCATCCAGCCAACCCGCGAAACGCGGGCGGCTGATGCGCGACGTTCGGAATACATATGAAACCATACGATCTAGCTACTGTCCTCGTGAAGATAATCGGGTTACTTCTAAGTGTCACCGGACTGGTCTGGGTTGCAGGAGGACTTTATAGCTATATCGATCCCCTTGCTTCCTATATGGAGGGCAAAGTGTGGACAGTTAATCGCTACGCGCTAAGTGGCATTATATCACATTTCTTTCATTTTCTGGCAGGGGTTTGGTGTATCCTAAAATCAAACTATATCGTAACCAAGATCTTGAGAATATCACCGCAGTAAAAATCCGAACCAGCGCATGCACCCAAGACCCTCCCGCGTCACGTCTCCTGCTCTCGCTACGCTCGTAGCCATGAGCCGCGCCACGGCCGTGTCTGGTTGATGCGGGGACGTTCGGAAAAAAATGAGAATAAGAAATCTTGTTTTTGTTGGGCTTGAAACCATTTCGCTTTACTTTCCGTTCGCATTGATCCTGACATCAGTCATGAAAGTTTCACCGCATATTCAGGATGGCATACTGCTTACAT